>CALLVJ010000033.1 GCA_938010625.1 uncultured Stomatobaculum sp.
TAATGAGCCAGCGGTTCACAATTCCCGCAATATCGCCGAGCGACGCCCAGCGGGACATCATCCCCCGAAGCATCGGCCCAAACTGCGGATTGTCCCCATAAGTCTCAAGCATATGGCGCTTCATCTGTTTTAAGCGCTCCGCCGAGACCGCCTCATCGAGGTCTTCAATATCCGGACGACGCTCCACATCGAGATCAATACTGTGATCGGGATAGATGTTAATTGCCTTTAGATCAACGCGCACATTGCTGCGAAATACCAGAACACCCTGCTCACCGACTTCCACAACGGTGCCGCTCACGCCGATCGGATAAAAATCCTCTGATGTGAGCTCCTCCCGTGTCTTATCTTCTCTCATAAAAATCAGAGTCGCTCGCCCGAGACCGGAACTCTGCCTATCATCTTATCAAAACGCTCCAGTGAGAGCGGAATACTCGCGCCGGGCACTGCCAAAATGTTATAAACCGGTACAACTGCCATCTATCAACCTCCTCTGGCATGCTGTTATATTTGTTATGTAACAGCATGATACCAGTGCGCAGTCTCCCCGTCAAGCATTTCTTTGCGGCACTCGTACAATTTCGCTTCAAATCTGATAGTCGCAATAATTCTTTTGGTTCATCACAAGGTGACGCGGCAGACCTGCAACCATCATGGGGTTATAATGCCCCTGAATCAGTGGCTTCACATAGCTCACAAATTCATCGGTCACATAGTCGCCCGCGGCATTGATCCAGCTGCGCGGCACCAGCTTCTCGCCATTGGCAATCCGATGTACATCATAGACGCCAATCGCCGACTGGTACGGATCGTCCGAGACGCGATCAATGACGACCATCACACCGCTGGAACCTTCATCTGCCGCTTTGACCGTCGCACCGCCGACTGCAAACGCTTCATCCACATCGACACGGCTCGCAAGATGCGCTGCGGCGCGCTGCAGGGTCGAGAGCTCCACCGAGCGCGTTTTGATCCCGAGGCGTTCGTGGACAAGCCCCGCAAGATAGGAGGCCGTGCCCGTCATCTGAATATGTCCGAACGCATCCTTGCTGTGTGCGCCGTCTGCAAGTTCGCAGACATAGGCGCCGTCCGCCGTCTGAATTCCCTCGGAAACAGCTGCAACGACCACATCCTTCTTCTCCAGAAGACCGGTCACCCGTTCCACAAATGCCTCAATATCAAAGGGCACTTCGGGAAGATAAATGAGATCCGGTCCGTCACAATCCTCCTGTCTGGCGAGCGCTGTCGCGCCAACCAGCCAGCCGGCATTGCGCCCCATAATTTCAATGATGTTCACATTTTTTTTCTTATAGGAAAAACCGAGCGCGTCGCGAATCACTTCCTTGGTAGACGCCGCAATATACTTTGCAGCAGAACCGAAGCCCGGCGTGTGATCGGTAATCGCGAGATCATTGTCAATCGTCTTCGGACAACCCACAAAGCGCTGCTTTGCGCCGGTCAGAAGTGCATAGTCTGAGAGCTTCCGGATTGTATCCATCGAGTCGTTGCCGCCGATATAAATAAAAACTTCAATATCCAGCTTATCAAGCAGCGCAAATACTTTGTCGAAGACCTCCTTGTCCTCGTGAATTTCCGGGAGTTTGTATCGGCAGGTGCCGAGAAAAGCAGACGGCGTGCGCTTCAAGAGCTCCAGTTCCAGCTCATTTCGGATATAGTCCGAGAGATCCACATATTGCTCATCCAGAAATCCCTGAATGCCAAATCGCATGCCATAGACCTTCTGATAACCGCGTTCTTTTGCTGTCTTAAAGACACCTGCAAGACTTGAATTGATGACAGCGGTTGGACCACCCGACTGCCCGACCAGCACATTTCCCTTCATGACATTTCCTCCTTTTCCGCGCTAGAAAGCTCACTCTTTCAGTTCTTTTTAGTATAACGAAAGTCACAAAAAGAATCCAGATCAGAAAAAGAGGACAATATCTCACGCAGCACCAACTGCCGTTCTTGTCTGCAGGAATCT
>CALLVJ010000034.1 GCA_938010625.1 uncultured Stomatobaculum sp.
CGCGGCACGGTAAAGGAGCTTGCAGAGAAGTACGGAACGGACATTCAGACTATGACTGGTTTCCTGGATGGCATCAGCGAGAGCCTCAAGCAGGACATTCCGACCGAGACCATGGACGAGAATACCGAGATTGTGCTTGAAATCGATCCGGAGAAGCTCTACTACAACATGGTTGAGGCGAAGGCAGACTGGCTCTATGGTCTGGAGGCTTGGGATCACATTCTGAGCGCGGAGAGAAGAAAAGAGCTGTACCGTGAGCAGAAGCGGAGCGGCACGGTTCGCAAGGAAGCCAAGGTCGGCAGAAACGATCCCTGTCCCTGTGGCTCCGGCAAGAAGTACAAGTACTGCTGCGGCAGAAACGCATAAGTTTGGCTCCGCTCTTCGAACAGAGGAGAGCGGGGCATTTTTCATATCCGGAAGGAACAGGAGGCGCACAGAATGGCGGCTTACCAGAGTTTTGCAAAACTCTATGACCTCTTTATGGACGGAGTTCCCTATGATGCCTGGTGCGAGCAGACTGTGCGGCTCCTCGCGTCGTTTGGCGTCACAGAGGGGATTGTCGCAGAACTCGGCTGTGGCACAGGAAACTGCACGGAGCGTCTGGCAGCGAAAGGCTTCGATATGATTGGCATTGACAATGCCGAGGAGATGCTCGAGGAAGCGCTGCAGAAAAAGATAGCGAATGGCAGCAATACGCTTTACCTCTGCCAGGATATGCGAGAATTTGAGCTCTATGGCACCTGCAGCGCGATCATCAGCCGCTGCGATGCAATGAATTATCTCTGTCAGCCGGAGGAGCTCTTTGAAGTGTTCCGCCTCGTCAACAACTATCTGGATCCAGGCGGCATCTTCCTCTTTGATATGAATACCGTTTACAAGTACAGAGAGCTGCTCGCGGACAATACTTTTGCGGAAAACCGGGAAGAGGGCAGCTTTATCTGGGAAAATCATTATGACCGTGCGAGTGCGGAAAATGTCTACGATATGACCTTTTATCTCCGGGAGGCGGGGGATTGCTACCGTCGCGCGGAGGAAACCCATGTACAGCGCGCCTATACGCTCGCAGAAGTAAGACAAACAGCCGAGCGCGCGGGCATGATCTTTGTCACTGCAATGGATGTAGAGACAGAGGACGCATTGACGGAAGACAGCGAGCGCATGCTGATTTTGCTGCGCGAACAGGGAAAGGAAACAAAACGTGAGTGATTATATTGTGAGAGCTTATGCAGAGGGCGGCATGGTGCGCGCCTTTGCGGCGACGACCGGAGATCTGGTAGAAGAGGCGAGACGTATTCACAGCACGAGCCCCATTGTCACGGCGGCCTTGGGACGCCTGATGACGGCGGGACTTATGATGGGTGCAATGATGAAGGACAAGCAGGATCTTCTGACCATCAAGATCGACGGCGACGGTCCGATGCGGGGCATGCTGGTCACGGCGAACAATGGGGGCGAAGTGAAGGGGTATCCCTATGAGCCAGCAGTCATTCTGCCGGCAAATCGGCTCGGCAAGCTGGATGTCGCGGGCGCAGTCGGCAGGGGAACCATGACGGTCATCTCGGATCTCGGCTTAAAAGAGCCCTATGTGGGACAGGTTGAACTGGTCTCCGGCGAAATCGCGGAGGACATCGCCTACTACTATGCGTCGAGTGAGCAGGTGCCGTCCGGCGTGGGACTTGGTGTTCTTATCAACCAGGACAATACAGTTCGCTGCGCTGGCGGTTTTATTGTGCAGCTGATGCCGGGCTGCCCCGAAGCGACCATCACAGCGCTCGAAGACCGCCTCAAGACAGTGGGTTCGGTCACGAGCTTCTTCAAAGAGGGGAAAACGCCCGAGGACATTCTCGCCTGGATTTTTGAGGGCATGGAGCTCAAGCTGACAGATCGGCTTCCGTGCCGCTTCCACTGTGACTGCTCCAGAGAGCGGGTCGAGAGAGCACTCTTAAGTCTCGGCAGCAAGGAGTTAAAGAGCATGGCGGACGAGAAAAAGCCCGCAGAACTCCACTGTCAGTTCTGCGGGAAGTCGTATTATTTCTCGCCGGAGGAACTCGCCGCTTTTGCGCGGGAAGCTCGCTGACACACTGCGCGCTCATAGAGCGCGGGGTGGCGGCGCAGCCAGCGCATGTAGCCGAGCGTATAGCGCTCCCCCTTGTCGCGGAGCATGTAGAGCAGCTTCTCGAGCAGCGCCTGTGTCTCCGGGTGCAAGAGGCGCCCCTCCTGCTTGGAGAGATAATAGCCGAGCGGCACGGCGTCGGTATAGTCCTTGCCGCTGTATACCTTGGA
>CALLVJ010000035.1 GCA_938010625.1 uncultured Stomatobaculum sp.
TGGGAGTTGTGCTAATTAACATTTCTCGTATATATATTAAGATGTATGCATTATACTGCTTATTGATTGTTTGGGCGTGGTTTCTTGGCGTGTGATGGGCCCATTATTGCCTCCCGGCAGTGGCTGTATGCAAAGCCGTATTTTAGTTATCGTGGACAAAGATACACATTATTTTTGATTTCAGGTTCGTGTGTAGAGAATTTAGTTGACAAACTTAGAGGTTCGCAAGAAAATGTTAAAGAAGTAGAAGACACCCCCTCTATCCTCCTCCAGATGATAGCATGGCGCGATAGGCTTTTATGGTTCGCGAGCGGTAAGCCAAGATGAGCGAAGAAAAGAAGCTGAAAAGCAGGCGGCCAAGGACGCGGCTGCAGCCGAAAAGCAGGCGGCCAGGGATGCGGTTGCGGCTGAAAAACAGGCGGCAAGAGAGGCAGCGGCTGCGGCAAAGCAGGCAGAAAAAGAAGCGGCGGCTGCGGCGCGGGAAGAGAAGAAAAAAGCAGCGCAGCAGAAGCGCGTTTTTGCCTCGATTGGCAGTTCGGTCACGGGAACCATTGGCAGAGAAGTCGGCAAACAGCTCGGAAAGAGCGCGGGCGGCAGCTTTGGCAAGCAGCTCGGCGGCAATGTCGGTGCAAGCCTGGGGCGCGGCATCTTGAAGACGCTCTTAAAGTTCTGATGGAATTGCGGGCGGTTATTTTTGATCTCGATGGCACGCTGACGGAATCCGGCGAGGGTATCATGAAGGCTGGCATTGCGGGACTTGCGGCAGTTGGCAGAGAGAGCGGCGGAACAGAGAAGTTGCAGAAGTTAATCGGACCTCCGCTCGCCGAGGGATATTCACAGGTCTATGGTCTCACAGAGGACGAATGCCAGGAGGCTGTGCGCGCGTTTCGCGCCTATTATGAGACCAAGGGAATTTTTGAAAATGCACTCTACCCGGGCGCGGTGGAAATGCTCCGTGCTTTGCGGGAGAGCGGAAAGTCACTCTACCTTGCAACGTCCAAACCTGAACTGCAGGCGCGGCGCGTGCTCGCATTTTTTTCGCTCGGGGAGTATTTTAAGGGCATTGCAGGCGGTGATGATACGCGGGATGGCGGCAACAAGGAAAAGATTCTCGCGTGGATAGTGCAGGCCCATGTGATACCGGTCGACACAGTGGCCATGGTTGGCGACCGCGCTTACGATATCTGCGCGGCGAGAGCCCTCGGTATGCCGGGCATCGGCGTTTCATATGGCTATGGCAGCCGGAAAGAGCTGGAAAAAGCGGGCGCAACCCATATTGTTTCCTCAATTCATTCTCTGACAGACCTCCTCATGCGAGGACTGTGAGCATAAAAGAACGAACAGAAAGGGAGGCTACAGATGATAGAGCTTGGCGCTATGAAACGGGAGAGTATTGTGAATCTTTGCAGGGACAGCCGCATCTCACTGGTGCGCGCTGCCGCAGAGGGCAGGGGACGGGCTTTTGTTCCTACTCTCGAAAATCCTTCATTTTGTCTGGTTCTGACAGGTGGCTTTTCTTATCTGGTCGGCATGCCGCCGCGCGGGGAGGCCTCGATTGACCTATATCATGTGCTTGCGCGGGAGTGCGGAGAGACCAGTATTCTCGCGGAGGATGTGCTCTGGGACAACTGGATGGAGAAGCGCTTTGCCGGCTCGTTCCGCACGGTATCCCGTTATCTGCTCCGCGCCCCGGAGGGCATGTCGCTGGAAGGACTGCAGCAGCGGACAGTGCTCAGCGACGAATATAAGCTGCGCCCTCTCACAGCGAGCCTCCTCAAGCGCCTGCAGGCGCTGCCTTTCAGTGAAAATCTGACAAGCAGTTTTGCCTCGCTGGAAGCCTTTGAGACCTATGGCCGCGGTTATATCGTGTTAAAGGACAATGTCCCGATCAGCGCCTGCCTCGCCTATGTTCACAGTGAGGAGATTATGGATGTCAAGGCAGCAACCGAGAAAGCCTACCGCCATCGAGGGCTCGCCACGGCAGTTGGCGCCTCGCTCCTGCTTTCCTTCCGGGAGAGCGGACGGGTTCCGGACTGGGACACGGACAGTCTGTTCTCTGCAAGTCTCGGCGAGCGCCTTGGCTATCACGCGGAGCGTGAATACAGAGTGTACCAGATTGCAGTCGAATAAAAGAACTTT
>CALLVJ010000036.1 GCA_938010625.1 uncultured Stomatobaculum sp.
ATTTGTTTTGTATCGAAACGGCTGTTTACATCATGCCTCCCATGCCGCCTGCCGGCATTGCCGGTGCAGCCTGGGGCTCCTTGATGGTGGCAACTGCGGACTCGGTCGTGAGCAGCGTACTCGCAACGCTCGTCGCATTCTCAAGCGCCGTTCTGGTCACCTTTGCCGGATCCAGAATGCCCTCCTTTACCATGTCGACATAGACTTCCTTGTAAGCGTCGAAGCCGATGCCCTTCTTGCTCTCCTTGACCTGGTTCACAATCACCGCTCCCTCAAGACCTGCATTCTCCGCAATGTAGAAGAGCGGCGCCTCCAGTGCTTTCATCACAATCTTTGCGCCAGTCTTTTCATCACCCTCGAGGCTGTCTACAAGCTTCTGGACTTCCTTCGCCGCGGTGATATATGCTGTGCCGCCGCCTGCAACGATGCCCTCTTCGACAGCTGCTCTTGTCGCATTGAGCGCATCCTCCATGCGGAGCTTTGCTTCCTTCATCTCGGTCTCAGTCGCTGCGCCGACGCGAATCACTGCGACGCCACCGGCCAGCTTTGCAAGGCGCTCCTGGAGCTTCTCCTTGTCGAACTCGGACGTGGTCTCTCCGAGCTGCGCTTTGATCTGCGCCGTTCTCGCATCAATGTCTGCCTTCTTGCCGAGACCGTCTACAATTACCGTATTCTCCTTCGTGACCTTGACTGACTTAGCGCGGCCAAGCTGTGCCATCTTTGCATCTTTCAGTTCCAGGCCGAGCTGCTCGCTGATTACCGTGCCCCCAGTCAGAACTGCGATATCCTGGAGCATCTCTTTTCTTCTGTCGCCATAGCCGGGCGCCTTGACCGCAACCACGTTGAACGTGCCGCGAAGCTTGTTCACGATCAGGGTCGTGAGCGCCTCTCCCTCGACATCTTCCGCGATAATCAGGAGCTTTGCGCCACTCTTCACGACTTCCTCAAGCAGCGGGAGCACTTCCTGAATGTTCGAAATCTTCTTGTCCGTAATCAGGATGTACGGATCTTCAAGAGTCGCCTCCATCTTCTCCACATCGTTTGCCATGTAAGCGGAGATATAGCCGCGGTCAAACTGCATGCCCTCTACAAGATCCAGTTCGGTCTTCATGGTCTTGGACTCTTCAATCGTGATGACGCCGTTGTTCGTGACCTTTTCCATCGCGTCTGCGACCATCTCGCCGACTTCGTCACTCGATGCCGAAATCGCAGCGACTCTCGCAATCTGCTTTTTGCCGGAGATCGGCTGGGACATTTCCTTAATGGTCTCGACAGCCTTGTCGCAAGCCTTCTTCATGCCCTTTCGGAGCACAATCGGATTGGAACCAGCCGCGATATTCTTCACGCCCTCATTGATCATGGCCTGTGCGAGCACCGTAGCGGTCGTCGTGCCATCGCCAGCGACATCATTGGTCTTCGTCGCCACTTCCTTCACGAGCTGTGCGCCCATGTTCGCGAACGCATCCTCAAGCTCAATCTCCTTTGCAATCGTGACGCCGTCGTTTGTGATCAGCGGTGCGCCGTAGGACTTGTCGAGAACCACGTTTCTGCCCTTCGGGCCAATCGTGACGCGGACTGCATTTGCCAGCTCATTGACACCCTGAATCAGCGCCTCTCTCGCCTCGACGCCAAACTTTACTTCCTTTGCCATAATTCCACTCTCCTTCTATCCGCTCTCTTATTCCATCACCGCAAGAATGTCGCTCTGCTTGATCACGACATACTTCACGCCATCCAGCTCCACATCGGAACCTGCATATCTGGAGTAGAGCACCTTATCGCCTGCCTTGACCTGCATCTTGACTTCCTTGCCATCCACAACACCGCCGGGACCCACTGCAATGATTTCGCCCTGACCCGGCTTCTCCTTGTCGCCCTGACCCGGCAATACAATTCCGGATGCGGTAGTCTCTTCCTCTACCATCTTCTTCAGCACGACGCGGTCAAATAACGGTACCAGTTTCATAATACAATGCCTCCTTACTCATCAACGCATTCCGTTTCAATCTTTCGACAGAAACTGTTATAGCATTTGTTATTAGCAGTGTCAAGACTTGAGTGCTAATTTTTTTTCATCTTTTTGATTGCACAAAAAAACCGGCGCTGTTTCTGCGCCGGCGCTCTCTCAGGCCTCCTCTGCAATCAGATATTCAATCCCGTCGACCACATCGTTGGTCAGATAAATTTTGAGCTCCGTGTCGCCAAGTGTATAGTACAGAACGCCCTCGTGTTCCTCGCAGCTCCTGCCATAAGCTTTATCGACTGCCTCTCGGGTAGAACCGAGGCGTATTCCCTCGGGTGTGCTGATGTTCTTGTCAAGAATGCAGACCGACTGCACTTTCTGCGCGCCGTTTCCCTCACTCAGCGTACAGAGCTCAAAACCCTTGAAACTATATATTCTCTCCTTGCCACTGCCCTGGGCCGACTCCTGAACCACAACTTTCTCCGCCTTGCCGAGCGCATTCAGCGCGGCCTTTGCGCTCTGACCGCAGGTGATCTTTGCACTGCCGCTCTGGAAGGTATAGGCACTCTTCTTCGCGGCGAGCGCAGCAAAGCTCCCGGCAAAAATCGCAGCGCTGATAATGACTGCCGTAATAACCTTTTTCCCCGCACCCATGTTTCTCTTCATGCTCTTCCTCTCGACTCCGGTTATAATCTTTACGAATTTATTACATTCTACACGAAGGCTGTAAAAATTGCAAGCGCTTCTCTCAGTGAGAGAGGTCGGAAACATCCGCATCCGCCGTGATATCGACGCGATACCCCGGATAAGCGGCTTCAACTTCACGCCGCAATGCGTCGACCGCATCCGCCCTGCTCTTTGTGAAGTCAACGACGGCATCAAAGCGCATATACTTCTTGGCAGTCTCCGCATAAAAGCCGTGAATCTGCAAAATCCAAGCATGCGAGAGTGCAATATGCTCGACTGTATGGCGCATCTCCGCTGCCACGGCATCTTTGGTATTGTGGGCGTAGACACCGACGGTGCTGATCTGGATTCCGGTTACCTCTTTGACGCGCTTCTGAATCCGCCTGGTCAGAGCGTCGACTTCTTCGACGGTCATCGTGTCCGGGAGTTCAAGGTGCACGACGCCATAGCGCCGCTCCGGGCCATAGTCTGTAACAAAGAGATCATAAGCCCCGATCACAACATGCTCCTCCATGATCAGAGAGCGGATTTTCCGGACGAGTTCTGTGTCCGGGCGCTTGCCCAAAATCTCATCGAGCGTGTCGCGTATCATTCCGTAGCCAGACCTCACAATCATCATCGAAATCAGCGTGCCGACATAGGCCTCGAGGGAGATGCCGGTGCGGAGGAAAATGAGCGCGGACGCAAGCACGGACACCGAGAGCAGCGCGTCAAACGAAGCGTCGGAACCCGAAGCGGCGAGCGCCTCCGAATTCAACTGCCTTCCCCGGCGCTTCACGTATTGCCCCATCAGAATCTTGACGAAAACCGCAACCGCAATAATGATGAGGCCGACCGCACTGTACTGCGGTGTCTCAGGGTGCAGCATCTTTTTGACTGACTCGACGAGCGAGCTTAAGCCGGCATAGAGAACCAGGACGGCCACAAGCAGCGCGCTCAGGTATTCAATGCGACCGTGCCCGAGCGGATGCTCCCGGTCTGGTTCTTTTGCCGCGGCTCTCGCGCCGATAATGGTGATGACCGAGGACAGCGCATCGGTCAAATTGTTGACAGCGTCGAGCAGGATCGCGATGGAATTGGATGCGAGGCCGACGGCTCCCTTAAATGCCACGAGAAACAGATTGGCGACGATGCCAATCACACTGGTTGTCACAATGCCTCGATTTCTCGCCGCCTGCGTTTCCTGTATCGTCTGTTCCTTTTTCTCCTGCATATTACTTTACTTCCTTTCTCTCCTTCATCTGATCAGCTTTTTCCTGCTCAGCCTTTCATAATTGTATACAATTTCTGTCTGTGAAAAAGAAGCCCCTCTGCGCGGCAAGGGACTTCTTTTCTACAGTTTGTGCTCTCAGATAATCGCTGTAATCGCTGCAATCAGGCCAAAAATGATACCCGGCGCATTTGCCATCGCGACCGGATAATCTCGGTTCTTCTTTAAGAGCGCATAGGTAACCCAGAGCGTGCAGTTGACAGCTGCAACAAGCGGCTGGATCGGCGTTCCCTTCATTCCATGCAGATTATTCATAATCTGCGGAATATAGGAGACATACATCATGACGGAGACACAGGTTGCAATCCAACCGAGAGCAGTTAAAGTCTTTTCTGACATAAAACCTCTTTCTTGGCGCGGAAAAACCGCGCCACACCACGCTGTCGCAAAATTACTGTGGCCAGCATAGCAAGTTACCACGTTCTCTGTCAATTCCCGCTTTTGCTAAAATTTAAGTGACGCGGACAACGTTTTGGAACAAAGCGACAACTGCACTTTATCATTCGTTTGCCTCTACACGGAAACCTCAAAGCTTACACTCGACC
>CALLVJ010000037.1 GCA_938010625.1 uncultured Stomatobaculum sp.
GGAGGCAAAGAAAAGACGGGCTGTGTTCGTGCTGATTGGTGCAGTCATCGCAATTGCAGCGCTACTCGCCTTCCTTTTCAGCCATCAGATTATTACCATTTCGCAGTTTGCAAATGCCGTGAGCAGCGTCGGCGTGGTGCTGCCCGCGATTTATCTGATCTATGTGATTTCAAGCCCGAAGACCAAACCGGAGGAGAAGCGGCGTGTGCTTTTCATTATCCCGATCTTTGTCGCTTACTGCTTCACAAACCTGGTATCTTATCAAGGGAGCACAGTGCTCAGCATATACGCAGAGCGCTCAGTCGATATGAATTTCTTCGGCGTAGAGATTACGCCGGCTTCGTTCATTACCTTGCAGTCAATTTTCTCGATTCTGCTCGGCTCTGGCATTTCGGGGCTCTGGGCAAAACTCGGCAAGAAGCAGCCCTCGACGCCCGGCAAGATGGGCATCGGTACGCTTTGCTATGGTATCTCAATTCTGATTATGGTGCTGCCGTTCCAGATTTACGGCCCCGGCGAGAAGGCAAGTCCGCTCTGGCTCGTCGTCTTCTATGCGATCTACACAATCGGTGAGGCCATCTGCTGGGCGGCTGGCACTTCGGCGGCGACAATTGTCGCACCGGCGGCCTTTGCGACGCAGATGCTGACCATCTGGTCCATGGGACAGTCGACTGGAGCTAGTCTCTCAGCGCTCGCGGCCAATTTCTACAAGGAGGGCAGCGAGTCGATTTACTTCCTCTGCATCGGCATCGTCGTGGTCGCAGCAGCTGTTATCATTCTGCTGCTGCAGAAACCGCTTGCGCGCGGCATGGGGTTGGAGAAACAGGAATAAGGGATATGACATCCCCCGGTTCGAGAGAACCGGGGGATGTTTTAGAACACTATTGTGTGTAGAGCAGTGCCAGACGAGAGAGGACTTTGGCAGAGTACATGTGTGGGGAGGAGAACGTCAGACAGTGTCAGACGGCAATTTTCGGAGAGCGCCTCGCCTTGTGCAAAGCTGTGACGTATGACCGCCTACTCTGATAGATTTGTGGCGAAATAGACAAATATATTGCATATATTGCGGGAAAATCTTAGAAAATGACGAAAATGTGATAAGCTTATGCAAGAAAGAGTGCTTTATTGCATAAAACAGGAGGTTTTCTATGGAAGCGGTTGCAACAGCGGCAGAGCGGGAGAGCGCGCGGCAGGTAGAAATCAAAAAGCTGCGAAATGAGACCTGCTTTATCGGTCATCCGTTTGGCGTCGGCATTGTGAGTTTCAAGTATATGATGGGCAGCGTCACGAGCTATGGTTTCAGTGCGATTTTCATCTATTACCTCTATGCAGCGGCGCCGCAGGGTCTGGGGCTCACGCAGCTGGAGGCATCTCAGTTTATTACGCTGGATATTGCGCTCGGCTCCATCTTCGGCACCATCGGCTCCTATATGGCAGATCGCGTCTTTGGAAACAGGCGGGCCTATCGCTTCTGTGCGATTACAGCGCCCATGTATTACTTCTCGTTTGCAATTCCGAATGTCGGCATGCTGGGACTGATTCTCTACTGTGTGATTGGTTATGTGAACAGCGCAATCGCGGGAAGCTCCCTGTACTCTCTGCTCGGCAAGCTCTATGAGCAGGGCGATAAGAGAAGAGACGGCGCGTTCTCAGTCATCTATGTGCTCTCGAACATTGGCTCGATGTGTCCGGTCGTCATCGGCGGGATTGCGCTGGTAGCGGGCTATCAGGTGACGTTCTTTATTCTGGGCGTGATCGGCGCGCTGGGAAGCATTGTCTATCTGATTCTCGAAAAACGCGCGTTTGGACCGCTCGGCATGGAACCGGACGATCCGCTGCCGCCGGCTGAGAGAAAACGCGCGGTTGCGCTTCTGATCGCATTTTTCATCGCGTTTGGCGCAGCGCTCTATCTGCTCTTTGCATTCAAGCTGCTCACCATTACGAGCTTTGCAAATTACACGAGTATCTTCACGCTGATTCTTCCGGTGATCTACTTCATCTATATTCTGCGCAGCCCGAAGATCACAGAGGCTGAGAGAAAGCGCCTTCCATTCCTGATTCCGATGTACATCTCGAGTGCCTTTGCGATGATGGTCTGGTATCAGGCGACGACGATACTCTCGATTTACGCGGAGACCAGCGTCAATCTGGTGTTTTTCGGGCATCGCGTGGCACCCAGTATCTACATGACCTTGCAGGCAATCTTTGCGATTGGCATTGGGACCCTCTGCGCTGGCATCTGGAGCAAGATGGGCAGGCACCAGCCTTCTGCTGCCTGGAAGATGGGCTTTGGAACCATGTGTTATGGTCTCGGCACGCTGCTCATGATTCTGCCGTTCCAGCTCTATGCGCCGGGGGTCAAGGTGAGTCCGTTCTGGCTGGTTGGCTTCTATCTGATTGTGATTATTGGCGAAGCAATTTCGTATCCTTCGGGCAATGCGGCAGCCTCCGCACTCGCCCCGGTTGCGTTCTCGACGCAGATGATGACGGTCTGGGGGTACTCCGGCACAGCAGGCGCAAATCTCTCGACGCTTGTCTCAAACTTTTATCACGAGGGCTCGGAGAGTTTCTACTTCCTCGGCATCGGCGGCAGCACGCTGCTGGTCGGCTTGGTGCTGGTGATCTTGTCAAAGCGCCTTGCCAAAGGCATGGGTCTGAATGAGAGTGCGGAAGCAGAGGCAGCATAACGGAAGAAGGTCGGAAGGGTATCTAAAATTGCAATAGCGAGCGTTGAAAAGAGTGATATACGGCGCACACTGGTTTTCTGGTGTGCGCTGCTGTTATATCGAAAAGAAATGACGGCAATGCCGGCGCGAATATGGCATTCACTTGGGGGTTATGCTAAAATAATATACGGGAAATGTACTGATAGTATTTATTTTGCGCAAAGAAAGGCGCCTGGGAGGTTGACTTTATGGAAAAATCGCAGAGAGAGGAAGTAGTCGCCAAAATTCAGGCGGAGAGAAGTTTCCTGGGACATCCGCGGGGCATTGGCGTTCTTAGTTTTCGCTACATGACAAATTCGTTCGCGAACTACGGCATGATGGCGGTGCTCGTCTATTACCTCTATGCAGCAGTGCCAGGGGGACTTGGGCTTGGCAAGACCGATGCCGCACAGCTCATGTCGCTCTTCAACGCGCTGGTCATTCTGTTCAGCGCTGTCGGCAGCTACATGGCAGACCGTGTTTTTGGCATCCGCGGTGCCCTGCGCTTAAATGCCTTGGTGCTGCCGGTCGCCTACATTGTCCTCTCGATTCCGGGCTCGGGCGTTCCGGGCTATGCGACGGCGATGGGACTTTTGCTCTTTGGCAGTATGATTTCCGGCAGAGCGCTCGACTCTCTGACTGGCAAGATGTATGCGAAGGGCGATAAGCGTCGCGACGGTGCGTTCGCGATTACCTATGTGATTTCAAACATCGGCGCGATGATTCCGAGCGTCACGGGCACCATCGCCTTGATCAGCGGCTATCACGCGGCTTTCGCGCTCTGCGCGGTCATGTCAACGCTCGGTTCGATTCTCTATCTGATTCTGGAGCGCACCATGTTCGGCCCGATTGGCTCTGAACCGGACGATCCGCTGCCGCCAAAGGCGCGGAAGATGACGGTCGGAATGATGCTCGGCATCATTGCCGCTGTGACACTGGTGCTGATTGTGCTATTTACGCGCGGTATTCTCACGGTCAAAAGCTTCTCGAATATGGTGAGCACGGTCTCGCTTTTTATTCCGTTCGGTTATCTGATTTACATTCTGACAAGTCCGAAGACCTTGCCGGAGGAGAAAAAACATATTTTTTATCTGATTCCGATGTTCATCTCGAGCAGCGTCGCGATGCTCGTCTGGTATCAGGCAACCTCGATTCTCTCGATTTATGCGGAGACGAGCGTGAACCTGATCTTTTTTGGACATCAGGTGACCCCGGCGATCTATTGGACCCTGCAGGCGGTCTTTGCCGTGCTCTTCGGATCCGTGGTCACGGGGCTCGGCAATAAGCAGCCCTCGACCCCGGCAAAGATGGGGATCGGGACCGCGCTCTACGGCATCGGCACGCTGATCATGGTGATTCCGTTCCAGATGTATGCGCCCGGCGTCAAGGCGAGCCCGTTCTGGCTGGTTGCCGTCTACGCGCTTGTGATTATCGGCGAGGCGATTTCCTATCCGGCAGGCAACTCGGCGGCCTCGATTGTCGCCCCGGCGGCCTTCTCGACACAGATGATGACGGTCTGGGCGATGGGGCTATCGACCGGCGCATCGCTTTCAACTCTGGTCTCGAATTTCTACCGGGAGGGCCACGAGAGCGGCTACTTCCTCGCGATTGGCGGCGTGACAGTCGCGGTCGGCTGCACCGTCTTCCTGCTCTCAAAGAAGCTTGCGATTGGCATGGGTTTGCAGGAGAGAAAGTAAGATAAATCCAAGAGGTAACGGAGTAAAGCCTCAGCGGAAACTCCGCTGATCCTGAATAAAAACATCCATGACAGGAGGAAAAAACAAATGAATTACGATGCGAATATCAAGAGAATCCGTGAAATCATGGTGAGACTTCGTATGCTGGAGACAGCGAACAATATTATGTTCTGCGACCAGTGGCATGCGGGCCCCGAGGCTGGTTTTGACCAGACCACCAATGTTGAAATGTACTTAAGCGAGCTCAGCCAGCAGTTGGTCGAGAATGACGAAGTGAAACAGCTGGTCGCAGATTTCGCTGATTTTGATAAGAGTCAGT
>CALLVJ010000038.1 GCA_938010625.1 uncultured Stomatobaculum sp.
GACGGATCACAGCTTGGAAGTGCTCCGCGCGGAAGAGGGCGGGAAAGTGGTTGTACTCGCGGCAGAGAAGAACGGCGGTTACGGCGCGGGCAATAATCTTGGCATCCGCTATGCGGCGTCAAAGGGCATGCGGTATGCGCTGATCGCCAATCCGGACGCGGAATTCACGGTGTTCTGTCTCTGTGCGCTTGTCGAGGCGCTGCGGACCCATCCGGCGCTCGCTGTCGTCGCGCCCGTGCAGATCAACTCCTCGCATGGCGGGGCAGCGAAAGTGCCGGGGAGCCGCGCAAATGTGCTCTCGGGCGCGGCGGCGTTTCCGCTCCGGCGCTGGCTCCCGGACCTTCTCGAGGCAGGACCGGTCGCGCGGCGTATTTTTACGCCGCTCCTGCATTATCCGCGCGCAAAGTACGAACAGACGCTTGCCAGGGTGGACTGTGTGCCGGGCTCGCTGCTCCTCGTGGAAGTAGAGCGCTTTCTCCGCGCAGGCGGCTACGACGAGCGGGTCTTCCTCTATGAGGAGGAGTATATTCTCGGGCAGCGGATGCGGCGGATCGGCGCAGAGACAGGGCTGCTCACGACGGAGCACTACCTGCATCGCCACGCGGTCAGCATCGGGAAGAGCTACCGGCGGGCGCTTGACCGGCAGCGACTTCGGGAGGAGGCAATGCGCTATTATTTTGTCAACTATCTCCACTGCAACCGCCTGCAGCGCGCGCTGACAGAGCTCTATTTTGCAGTGATACGACTTGAAATTTATCTGACAGGCGGAGGACGATGAACGGAATTGGCGGCTGTATGATTGGGAGCGACCGGGGCATTGCAAGGCGCAATGTCCTCTGGAACATGTCGGGCTCCCTGATTTATGCGCTGACCAGCATGCTGCTCGGCGCAGTGGTCACACGGACGCTCGGCGCGGCAGCCGGCGGTATTTTTTTCTTTGCCTTCTCGACCTTTGGACAGCAGATTTTTATTGTCGCCTATTTTGGCATGCGGCCAGTGCAGGTGACGGATACGGGCGAGCAGGCGACATTTGGAGAGTACCGCGCTTTTCGTTTGCTCAGCTGCCTGGCGGCAATGCTCGCGACAGTCTGTTATGGGATGCTGCTCAGCGCGCCGGGCGAGGCGCGCACCGTGCTCTTTCTGACCGCGGGCTATAAGATTCTGGACGGCTTCGCGGACTGCTATGACTCAGAATTTCAGCGGCAGGGGAGACTGTATCTCGCCGGGAAGAGCAATGCGTTCCGGACGCTCGGCAGCGTGGCGGTCTTTTTGCTCCTGCTCTTTTCGACGCGCTCGTTGGCGGCGGCTTGTCTCGGCGCGCTCATCGGGCAGGCGGCGATGATTGGCCTTTGCTGTCTCGCGCCGATGTCCTGTCTGCAGGGCATCCGAATGGAGCGAAGGCGCGGCTGCCTGCGTCTGCTCTTTCGGAAGAGCCGCTGGCTGTTTCTCGGCGCCTTTCTGGATCTCTACATCTTTGCGGCGAGCAAGTATGCGGTGAACCAGTATCTGACGCCGGCGGACAACAGCTATTATACGACGATTTTTATCCCGACCTCTGTCATCAATCTCATGGCAAATTTTGTGATCCGCCCGGTGCTGACCTTGCTCTCAGAGCAGCGGGAGCAGGGCGACAGAGCGGCGTTTCAGGCGACCGTCGCAAAGATCGGCGGCCTGATTCTTCTGCTCACCTTGCTCGGCACGGGGGCAGCCTGGCTGCTCGGCATTCCGGTGCTCTCGGTTCTGGTTGGCAGCGAGGCGGGGCAGGCGCTCAAGGGGCTCCGGACAGAACTTTTGCTCGTGATTCTGGGCGGCGGCTTTTACGCGCTCTTAAATCTGTTATACTATTGTCTGGTGATTCTCGAGCGGCAGCGGCGCATTTTTCTGATCTATGTGCTCGGAACAGGACTTGCCTGGCTCAGTGCAGACCAGGGGGTGCAGCGGCTCGGCATGCGCGGCGCGGCGCTCTCGTACTGTGGGATGATGGCGCTGCTCACCCTGCTCTTTGCGCTCTCGACCATCCGGGCGCTCGGGCAGGACGGGAAATTCAAGGGGGAAGCTTGAATGGGAGAAAAAGAACTTGATGTGATCATTCCGGTCTATCGCCCGGACGAGCGCTTTTTTCAGCTGCTTTCGGAGCTCTCCTGTCAGAGCGTTTTGCCGCGCAGAATCATTCTGATGAATACGGAGCGCGCCTATTGGGACGCCGCCGGGGCAGAGGGACGGCTTGAAACGCTTGGTGTCTCGGAGCGCTGTGAGATTCATCACCTCACGAAGGCAGAGTTTGACCACGGCGGGACGCGGAACGCAGGTGTCTTATTCTCGGAGACGCCCTATTTTGTGATGATGACCCAGGACGCTGTGCCCTGTGATAACCAGCTTCTCGAGCGGCTTCTGTTTCCGCTCGTGAACGGCAGGGCAGAGATGAGCTACGGGCGCCAGGTCGCAGCCCCGGATGCGGATATCCTTGAAAAATTCACACGGCGCTATAACTACGGCGACCAGTCCTTTGTGAAGACAGAGGCGGACAAGCAAAGGCTTGGCATTAAGACCTACTTCGCCTCGAATGTCTGCGCCGCCTATGTCCGCGCGCGCTTTGATGCGCTCGGCGGCTTCCCGCCCCGCGCGATTTTTAACGAGGATATGATTTATGCGGCGCGGCTTTTAAAGAGCGGCGGGTCTCTCGCCTACTGTGCAGATGCCAGAGTGTTTCACTCACACGCTTATACGGCACTGCAGCAGTTTCACCGGAATTTTGATCTCGCGGTCTCCCAGGCAGAGCATCCAGAGATCTTCGGTGATCTTAAGAGCGAGTCGGAGGGAATCCGCATGGTGCGGCGCACAGCGCGTTTTTTGAGGCGTCAGGGTGAGACGCGGGTGCTGCCGCGGCTTCTCGCCTTAAGCGCCGCAAAGTACTTTGGCTATGCGCTCGGAAAGCACTATCGCCTGTTGCCAAAGTGGCTCAGGACGCGCTGCACAATGAACCGCAGTTACTGGGAGAAGTTTGCATGAAAGAAATCTTGGTGATTATTCCGGCCTACAACGAGGCGGGCAGCATAGAGCGCGTTGTGGAGGGCTGCCGAAAGAAACTCCCGGAGGCGGATTATCTGGTCGTGAACGACGGCTCCTCCGACGACACCGCGGAAATTCTGCGCGCACACCAGTATCGCGCGCTCTATCTGCCGGTAAATCTGGGGCTCGCCGGTGCGTTTCGCGCGGGCATGCGCTATGCCGACGAAAGGGGCTATCGCGCAGCAGTCCAGTTCGACGGCGACGGGCAGCATCGGGCGGAGTATATTCCGGCGATGTATGAGGCGCTGAAAGAGGGAGCGGATATCGTGATTGCCTCCCGCTTTGTGGACAGGAAAAAGCCGCGCACGCTTCGCATGCTCGGCAGCCGCATGATCACAGCGGCAATTCGTCTTGCCTCCGGCGTGCGCATCGAGGATCCGACTTCGGGCATGCGCATGTATAACCGCCGCATGATTGAGCTTTTCTCGCGGCGCATCAATTATCCGCCGGAGCCGGACACCCTTTCATTTCTCGCAAAAAATGGCGTCCGTTTCCGGGAGATGCAGGCAGAGATGGATCTTAGAACCGCGGGGCGCAGCTATCTGACGCCCTGGATTTCTGTGCGCTATATGACGCGCATGCTGCTCTCGATTCTGCTGATCCAGAGTTTTCGAGCGGCAACGCATCTCGGCGGAGGAGAAGAGACATGAGTGTTGGACTGAGACTGTTTTTGCTCGCCGCCGCGCTGCTCGCGGGCGTCGTGGTGCTGGTGCGGATCCGCAAGGCAAAGATGCAGATTGAGGACAGCGTATTCTGGGTGCTCTGTGCCCTGCTATTCATTCTGCTCGCAGCCATTCCGCCTTTGCTCTATAAGTTGACGGAATGGTTCGGCGTGCAGTCGCCGGCCAATCTCTTGTTTTTGCTGGTCA
>CALLVJ010000039.1 GCA_938010625.1 uncultured Stomatobaculum sp.
CCCAAACAGCGGCTGTGAGCCCTGCGCAATGCCGTTATAGACCGCAATCACAACCAGAATGATATTGGCAAGGACGCCATAGGCCGCAACACCGGCATTGCCCGCGAGATGCAGAATGACGATATTGAAAACGACCATTACAATACCAGTCGTAATCTCACTGATCAGCGAGGAGACTCCCAGCGAAAGTATGCGCTTCAGCTCTTCGAGGCAAAACCCCCGCTTCACCGGATAAAAGCTGCTCTTTTTCCGAATCAGGTGCAGCGAGAGAACCAGAATTCCCATGACAGGCGAAAATACCGTCGCGAGCACAGCGCCAAAAATACCCAGTCCCATCGGGAAAATAAAAATATAGTCAAAAATGGTATTAAAGACACTGCCCGCAATCATACCAAGCATCGCAAGCTTGGGACTACCGTCATTCTTTACAAAGGCTGAAAAAATGGAATTTGAGATAAATGCAGGGGCAAAGAGCAGCACCATGCGGAGATAGATTTTTGTCATCTCATAGGTCTCCGCCTTGGCGCCAAGAAGCGCGGTCAGCGGATCCAGAAATAAGATACCCAGCAGAGAAAAACAGATACCTGCCAGCACACCTGAAATCGCTGCCGTCGTATAAATCTGCCTGGAGCGCACTGCATCACCGACAGTACGGCATATGATAAAGCGCGCTGCGCCGCCAATGCCAATCATCAGCCCCACGCCGTTGATAAAATTATAAATTGGTATGGCCAGATTGAGCGCCGCAAGGCCGTTCGCGCCGAGTCCCTTTGCGACAAAATAGGTATCTGCCAGAATATAAATTGACTGTCCTATCATGGCGAACATACTCGACAAAACGTACTCCAGAAATTCCCCCCTGCGATTCATATTGCCCCCAATTTACTTTCGTACTTTATTGCTATAGTAAAGGAAAATATGCGCAAAAGTCAAGAGGCGGAAACCCCTCGGGATTCCGCCTCTTATTCTTTTCTGCTGCACTCACGCCAGGGTGAGAAGCAGTGCCATCTTGAACCGTCCGTCGGCCTGAAGGCTGTGACGCCCCCCCTTCGCCATGCGGAACTGGTCGCCCGCCTTCAGGCTGTGCGGCGTGCCCTCATAGACAATCTCACCTTCGCCCTCCAGCGCAAAAATCAACGCATCCCCCGGCGCGCTGTGCTCCGAGAGCCCTGTGCCCGCGTCAAATGCCATAACCACGAATTTCATATTCGAATTGGAAGCGACATCCATATTGACGACGCTGTCCTTCTCATAGGGAAGCAAATCGCCGAGCCGGAATACCTCGCCCGCCTTGACCTGTTCGTTCATATTGATATCCTTTCCCGGGATAACCTCCGTGTAGATCAATCCCTCCGTTGTGCGAACACCGCAGAGGGTGTTTTTTCTGGCCATCAATGCCTCACCAGCTGCCAGTGTCCGATACTGCTCTGCATCCTCCACTGCCTTTCGAAGCCTGAATTTACCGCTCCCGAAATTCCCAAGGTAGAGCACATCCTCAGGATAACGCTCTGCGCTGATATCCGTGTGGCTGCCGAGTGAAAAATACGTCACCCCGACACTGCCGCTTTCTGTCTCCCGCGTGGAAATCGTGAGACCCGGTTTTGGCGCGTGATCCTTCGAAAGCGAAAACTTTCTCTCCATAAGTTTCCTCCTTTCATCCACTATTATCACAAACTATCCACCGTTTCGCAAGAATTTCTGCCAGATTTTTTGTCCTTCTTCCTCACACCGTCCCCGGCAGCCGTGCACTTCTCCTCATATCTCTCATTCTGACCTGCTCGCTTGTTTTTTTCTGACGCTTCCAGTATAGTCTTAGTAAATTACTTTTGTTTGGAGGTGTTATGAAAATTCAAAATTCCTGGAAAAATGATTTGCTCCTGCTGATCACCTACTTTTTCCTCTACACTCTTGTGCTCTCACTCCTTCTCGCTTTCGCCGCCAGATATATCTCGATCTTTCAGAATGGAGTGGTCTACTATGGCTGCTATGGCGCAAGCACACTGCTCACTTTCCTGATTTTTCTCTCTCTACATATCCTTTTGAAACTAATTTATCTACAAACCTTGTAACTGTTGATGGAGCTATTGCTAAAGCTTCTGATATTTGATTTACTGTGAGACCATTCTTTTCTTCTTTTAATATAATCATTAAAAAAGCATGAGTTGGATAAATACCCAGATTTTCAAATGATTCTTCTGCTATTTTGTTAACCATTCTAAACATTTTTGAAATTGTAAAGTAAATACATTTTTGAATTTCCATTTTTCCTTTA
>CALLVJ010000040.1 GCA_938010625.1 uncultured Stomatobaculum sp.
CAGCCATCAAGTCACTGCGTGAAGCGGGACATCTTGTCTATTTGAATTCTGGCCGTACATGCTGCCTGTTGGAGTATGAGATGGAGAAGTGTGGCATTTCCTGCGCTGTCTGCGGCTGCGGCACTGAAATTATTGCAGATGGCAAGGTGCTCCTTGAGCGGCGCATCTCCCGCGAGAGGGGGATAGAGCTTCGGAAACTTTTGATGGAGTTAAAGCTCGACGCCGTGCTGGAGGCGCAGGAATCTATTTTTCAGAGCGCCCGTTTGAAAATGAGGCTCTCATGGAAGAGCTGCTCAATTTTGTGAGCAATTATGCGGCGGCCAAGGTCAACGCCCTGCAGGATACCTCTTTTCTGTTTGACAAATTCTGTGTGCAGACAAAGCCGGGCGGGGGAAAAGACCCGCGCGTCGAGATCCTGCTGCAGGCGACACCGGATTTTGAGGGCATTGCGCGCGGCAGAGGTTTTTATGAATTTGTGCCGAAGGGGTATACCAAGGGAGCGGCAGTCAATCTCCTGATGAAGCGCTTTTCGATTGCACCGGAGGACTGCTATGTCTTTGGCGACAGCGTGAACGATCTCACGATGTTTCAGAGTAACGCCGCACACCGCATTGCGATGGGCGAACACGACAAAGAACTGGAAGCGTATGCGAGCGATATTGCGGATACGGTCCAAGCGGATGGCATTGCAAAAGCGCTTCACGCGCTCAACGTATTGGAGAGGTAAGTGAGCTATGCTGCTTCGCGATATCATTGCAGATGTCCGCGCAGCGCAGGACAGAGATCCGGCAGCGCGCAGTTTTCTTGAGGTGTTACTTCTGTATCAGGGCGTGCATGCGCTGATTGCCTATCGCATTGCGCACTGGTTTTGGAAGCACCACCACTATTTTATTGCGCGTTTCATTTCCCAGTTTTCGCGCTTTATGACACTGATTGAAATTCACCCCGGTGCCAGACTTGGCAGGGGTATTCTGATTGACCACGGAACCGGCGTTGTCATTGGAGAGACTGCGGAGGTCGGCGACAATTGCACCATCTATCAGGGGGTGACCCTTGGTGGTGTCGGCACGAAAAAGGGAAAGCGTCATCCGACGATTGGCAACAATGTGACAATCGGAGCGGGCGCAAAGATTCTGGGGTCGTTTGAGGTTGGCGACAACTGTAAGATTGCAGCAAATGCCGTGCTCTTAAAACCTTTGCTGGCGGATTCAACGGCAGCTGGAATTCCGGCGCGTCCGGTTCGGATCGGCGGAAAGGCAGTTGAAAAAGAGGCGCATGCCTACAGTGCGGACCTCGGTGAATTGCAGGAGAAGGTTGAGAACATGCAGCAGCAGATTGACGCACTGGAGCAGGCGCTCGAAGAGAGCAGGGAAGAGTGCCGCAGGCGTGGTGCGTGAGCGGGACACCGCAAAGGAGGAGGAGACAGCGTATGTCTACCTCCTTCTTTGCGGTGACGGAACTTATTATTGCGGCTATACAGTTGATATGGCAAAGCGGCTGGCTGCTCACCGCGCGGGAAGAGGGGCAAAGTATACGCGTGGGCGCGGACCGCTGACCCTCGTCTATCTGGAGTGCCTGCCGGACAGACGGGCGGCGCTCCGGCGGGAGGCAGCGCTGAAACGCTTGCCGCGCAGAAAGAAGGAAGCCTTGCTGCAGAGTCCGAAAAATCTGGCAGGAGGAGAGAATGGAAATCATCTATGAGGATGCCGAGGTTTTGGTCGCTGTGAAACCGGCCGGCGTGGAGAGCGAGGAAGCGTGCGGTCTGGCGCCGGATATGGTGAATCATGTGCGAAAGCATCTCGCAGGAAATCCAGGGCGCGCGCCCTATGTCGGCTTGATTCGCCGTCTCGATAAGCCGGTTTCCGGGCTCATGCTTTTTGGCAAGACGCCTGCGGCAGCAGCTGCGCTCTCGAAGGAACTGCAGGCGCAGAAGATGAAAAAGCGGTACACGGCGCTGCTACTCGGCAAGCCGGCGGAAAAGACAGGGAGCTTCACGGACTGGATTCTGCAGGACAAGAAGGAGAACAGAAGCCGTCTTGTTCCGGCAGGAACGCCTGGCGCCAAAGAGGCGCGTCTCACGTATCGGGTTCTCCGGAGCAAGTTCATTGCCGGAAAGCAGTTTACGGAAGTGGAGATTGAACTGCTGACCGGAAGACGCCATCAGGTGCGGGTACAGTTTGCAGCGCACGGGCTGCCGCTGCTCGGCGACCAGAAGTATGGCAGCTGCCTGCCGGAGCAGGAAGCGCTGTTTCAGTACGGCGGTCTCTGCCTCGCGGCAACGGGACTCAGCTTTACGCAGCCGAAGATGCGGAAAAGACTTACCTTTTCGATCGAACCGCCTTTCAAAATAGTTCCTTGAAAAAGTCTGACAAATTCGCTATTATGGATAGTATAAAGTGACAGTAAGGAAAGCAATAGCATCACAAGCTGCTGTGAATTCTTCTCGGCAACGGGATATGACATAGAGTGTCAGGAGGAAGCTTATGCACAGAAGAGAAAAAGATGGGTTACAGAAGTTCCTTCGTGAGTTAAAGGAAGAGAGACTTGCAGTGGCAGAGGCGGTGCACAGCGGGGCGCCCTGTGATATTGGACACATCAAAGAGCTGCGCGAAGTTCTGGAGCGCATCAAGGAAGTCGGGGAGAACAGCTATGAGCGCTACCCGGAGTCTGAGCGCTACTTAAATGCCGCCGATCATACCGAGGAAGAGCTTGCTGTGATGGAGGATGCTGTGGACTTACTGGATGAGGCGAGTTATCTCGCAGCGGCGGGAGAGGGGAGTGAAAATCTCTTTGAAATCAACGAGATCCTGATGGAAGTCACGGAGAATCTCTGGGCACTGCTCTGAGATGCAGTTTCCCTTGACATTTGATAGAAGCGCAAGTATGATTTTCCTGTAAGAGGGAGTAGCTGGCAGTGCAGTGCACAGCAACCGGAAGCGACATGCCCGACGCGAGAGCGTCCGAATCCGGTTAAGGGAAAACCGATGGCAAGACTCTTACCACAGTTCAGACTGTGGTAAGAGTCTTTTTTTCTGCTCTGACAGCGTCGGCAAAACAGAAAAAGGAGAAGAAGAAATGGATTTTTTACTCGAAGGCATCCGAGCTGTCACTTGGCAGCAGCTGGTCATGTATGTGGTCGGCGTCGTCCTCATCTGGCTCGCAATTAAAAAGGAATATGAGCCCTCGCTGCTTCTGCCCATGGGGTTTGGTGCCATTATGGTAAATCTCCCGATGAGCGGCGTTCTGGATCAGCTGGTGCAGGGAAAGGTGCCTGCGGCCGGCATTATCCAGTGGCTCTATAAGGCCGGCATTGAGTCCTCGGAGATGATGCCGCTGTTACTTTTCATCGGCATCGGCGCAATGATTGACTTCGGACCGCTCTTAAGCCAGCCGTTCTATTTTCTGTTTGGCGCAGCGGCACAGTTTGGTATCTTTGCCGTGATTCTAGCGGCGTCGCTTCTCGGTTTTGACATCAGGGATGCAGCTTCGATTGGTATTATTGGCGCGGCAGATGGTCCCACCTCGATTCTGGTCTCGCAGGTTCTGAATTCGTCCTACATCGGCCCGATCGCGGTTGCAGCCTATTCCTATATGGCGCTCGTACCGATTATCCAGCCATTTGCGATCAAGCTGGTCACGACGAAGAAGGAGCGCCAGATTCATATGACCTACAATGCAAAGGCGATTTCGAAGTCCACCCGGATTGCCTTTCCGGTCGCCGTCACCGTGATTGTCGGCTTTATCTCCCCGCAGTCGGTCGCGCTGGTCGGCTTCCTGATGTTTGGCAACCTGCTCCGCGAGTGCGGCGTCTTGAATACGCTGAGCCAGACCGCACAGAATGAGATGGTAAATTTGATTACGCTCCTGCTCGGTATCACAATTTCGTTCAGCATGCGGGCGGATCAGTTTGTCAATGTGCAGACGCTCATGATTTTGGCGCTCGGCCTTGTCGCCTTTGTTTTTGATACGGTGGCAGGCGTGCTCTTTGCAAAGCTCGTCAATGTACTGCTCACAATTCTAAGAAAGCCCCTGATCAATCCGATGATCGGCGGCTGCGGCATTTCTGCCTTTCCGATGTCCTCTCGCGTCGTGCAGAAGCTCGCGAACGAGGAGAAAAGGGGAAATATCATTCTGATGCAGGCGGCGGGCACAAATGTCGCGGGGCAGGTCGCGTCAGTCATCGCGGGCGGCCTTGTGATCAGCATTGTGTCCCAGTACCTCTAAAGAGAAGAGGAGGAGAAGAAGATGAATACGGCAGAAATCGCACTCGAAATTATGGGAAAGGGCATGGGCGGTCTCTTTGTCGCGGCGACCGTGATGATGCTTGCCGTCGCACTCTTACAGCGCATTACAAAGCGCTGAGTGCGGAAAGGCGCACGGTCGGGCTATCAGAAAAAATAATGGCTGTGTATAAAAAAGGTATGGCGCCGGAGCCATTGACAGCACGGAAGGGATTCCCTATAATCCGAACATACCTAGTGAGTTTGAGGGAAAGAACAGAGAACAAGCCCTCAGCGAGAGGAAGAGAAAGCCCGAGTGCTTCGGGACAATGGAGGAATAAAATGAGCGAGCAGAGAAAGTATAAATTTGAAACTCTTCAGTTACACGTCGGTCAGGAGAGCCCGGATCCGGCGACCGATTCGAGAGCTGTTCCGATTTACCAGACAACTTCCTACGTATTCCGCAACTCGGCACACGCAGCAGATCGCTTTGGCTTGAGAGATGCCGGGAACATCTACGGCAGACTCACGAACACCACGCAGGATGTCTTTGAGAAGAGGATTGCAGCGCTGGAGGGCGGCTCAGCAGCACTTGCAGTGGCTTCCGGCGCAGCGGCAATCACCTATACGATTCAGGCACTCGCACAGGCGGGCGACCACATTGTCGCACAGAAGACCATCTACGGCGGCACCTATAACCTCCTCGCACATACGCTGAAGCAGTTCGGT
>CALLVJ010000041.1 GCA_938010625.1 uncultured Stomatobaculum sp.
CGACATGTAAATTCGGGCAGGCGTCGAGGAGCGAAGCGCCGAGCGAAGCGCTGATCTCATCGGAGCTCCCCGGATAGTTCTTGTCAATGCGGCGCGTGAAGACCTTAAAGCTCTTCGCTTCCCCCGCGCTGATCTCTGTCACAAAGCGCACAGCCTCTGCCGCAATTACATCATAGTCCCGCTCTGTGAGACGAAGCACCGGGCAGATCGAAACAATGCCAAAGACACGCCGCAGTGCTTCGATGGTGTCCTCGTAGTCGTAAGCGCCGTTCATATCAACATAGATGCGCCCATGCTCTTTCACAATATGAAATTCGCTGCCGAGAGGCTTCAGGGCGAGCTCTATCCGGCGCACAAGGGCATCCTCAAATTTATAGCGGTTTTTGCCCTTGACGCCGATCTCGCCGTATTTGATCAAAAAAGACTTGTATTCCATCCTCTGCTCCTCACCGTCTGAATTTTCGGAGTTCCGGCACGAGACGCCAGAAGACCTCTGAAAAGCGCTCCGCCTCTGCCAGTGTGTTCTCCGAAGAGAAGCTCACGCGTATCGTGGCGTCCAGCAGCTTTTTGGGAAGCCCGATTCCCTTGAGCGTTGCGGAAATCCCCGGGTGATTCGAGGCGCAGGCAGAGCCGCTCGACACAAAAATTCCCTCCACCTCGAGGGCATGCAGCAGCACTTCGGCGCGGACATTCTCGACCGAGAGGCTCACAATCTGCGGCGCAGAGTCCATGCCGGTCGCGCTGTTTGCACTGACACCCGGCAGGCGCAGAGCATCCGAGAGAATCTGATTCTTGATGGTGAGCATCCGCTCCCGTTTGCCCGCAAAGTCCTCATAAGCCTCGCGCGCCGCTTCGCCCATGCCGGCAATGCCGGGCGCATTCAGGGTGCCGCTCCGGAGCCCGCCCTGCTGACCGCCGCCAAAGCTGATGGGCTTTAAGGAGACGCGGCGGTTCTTGTAGAGAAAGCCGACGCCCTTTGGCCCGCCGATCTTATGACCGCTCGCGCTCAGGAGATCAATGCCGAGCCGCTTCGGGTAAATCTGAAACTTGCCATAGGCCTGCACAGCGTCCACATGAAAGTAGCAGTCCGGATTCGCCGCATGCACCAGCGCTGCGCTCTCTGCAACCGGCTGAATCGCGCCGATTTCATTGTTCACATACATGAGAGACACGAGAATTGTATCTTTCCTAAGCGCAGTTCTCAGATCTTCGAGGGAGATGTGTCCCGCCGCATCAACCGGCAGAATCGTGACGGAAAAGTCCTGCTCCGAGAGAAAGCGCATTGCCTCGAGCACCGCCGGATGCTCGACTGCACTCGTGATGAGATGCCGCCCGTAGCCCTTTCTGGCGCGCGCTGTCCCGAGAATCGCGAGATTGTCGGCCTCCGTGCCGCCCGAGGTGAAAATGAGTTCACCGGATTCTGCCTTCAAGGTCTCTGCAATCTTTTCCGCGCCCTCCCGGACTGCCGCTTCCGCGCG
>CALLVJ010000042.1 GCA_938010625.1 uncultured Stomatobaculum sp.
CGTGAGGTAGGCATTGCAGAGATCGAGAGACTGGAGAATCAAATACGAGGGACTGGTCGAGGCAAAGAGCTCCATGGTGCGGCGCGCGGACGCACCGACTTCTGCAGCTGCCTGCGCGCTGAAGTGGAGGTAGGCGCCGCCGGTCAGGACGGGCAGGGTTTTGTGCGCGGAGTCGCAGCAGAGATAGGCACCCTGATCCATGGGGTGCAGGGGCTCTTTGAGAAAGTGCAGATAGGCGCCGTGGGCGTTATCAACAAGGACGGGGACAGATCCCGCCCCGAAGCAGGCATCGACCGCGCGCACAATGCCCCGAATGTCGGCGAGAAAGCCGAGGTAGTCGGGGCTTGTCAAAAAGACAGCAAAAGGCGGCCGCGGCAAGGCGCGTAACGCCGCGCGCACCGAATCCGGGCTCGGGTGGCAGGAGCAGGCGCTGTCAAGCGCTGTGTCTTCGGGATAAATCCAGGCGATGTCAAAGTCGAGGAGAGCCGCCGCGTAGAGGAGGCTCTTGTGTGCGTTTCGCGCGGCGAGGAGGAGCGGGCGCGCCCCCGGGATGCGCGGTGCGCGGGAGAGGGTTAAGGCCAACATGGTGCGGAGCGCAAGGCTGCTGCCCTCGGTCGAGTAGAGAGTCAGCGCCGTGCCGAAGAGGGCGGCCGCATTGGCCTCGCTCTCGCCTATGATGCCCTGTGCCTCGGACAAGACATCTGCGCCGTGAATTTCCGTGATATCCCGCGCCTCAATCCCGTAGAGCGCCGCGCCGAAGGCGCTCTGTCCCTTGTGGCCGGGCATGTGGAGGCGGCTTCTCCCGGAACGTATGTATTCGCTCACAAAATCATAAATCGGAGTGTTCATCGGCATTTCCCTCCTGTTTCCCGTACGTATCTGTATCTTGTGTCTGTCCGCTTCGCGAGAGACTTCGGTATTCCGAGAAGCTACCGGCGATTTGTGATTCGGAAGCAGCCTCCTTGTCTGCTTGCCGTCATTGCGCTGGGGCTCTCGACCTTCTATTTCGGTGTATCGCTGTTTTCGTATCAGGGCTCTTTGATTTGAGGTCCCTGCTGTTTTGCTTGCGCGTTTTGCGTCTCTTTTCTCGCGGCGGAAAGCAGCGCGCCGCCGCGCAGCAAAGCGCTGTTTCCGTAGCGCGCGGAGATTTCGGCCTGCATTTCGCCGAGCTTTCGGCGCTTTTCTGCCTGGGCTTTGTCCGCTGCGGCGCGCGCCTCTGCTTCCCGCACTTCCGATGGACTCGGCAGAGAGAAGAGGGAGAGCTGTTGATACTGCGGGTCTTCGAGGCGGGCGGCGCCGATGCCGACGAGGCGCAGGGCCTCCCGCTTCGAGAACAGACCGTCCTCGCCCTCAAGCAGGGCAAGAAAGAGTTGTGAAGCGCAGCGCTCGAGATCCGCGGCTTCATTGCTCGGGAAGTCGAGGCGCTGCTGCCTCGTGTGGCGCTGAAAGGAGGTTGTCTTAGCGATAATCGCGAGCGTCTCGGCGCGAACGTTTGCTTTTTTCAGGCGCGAGGAGAGCTCTTCCGAGAGTTCCCGGAGGAGCGGCGGAAGTTCGCGCCGCATATTTGCGCGATCAATGTCAATGGCTGTGGTCTGCTCGACGGAGTGGCTCTTTGCCCTGGGGCGCTCGCGCCGCACCTCAGAGCGGCTGAGCCCCCGCGCGCTGTAGTAGACAGCCTCTCCGGCGCTCGGGCCGAGAATGCGCTGCAGGACATCGCAGGGCGTATCGGCGGCCTCGCCTATTGTGTGAATGCCGAAGCGGAGCAGTTTTTCGGCACTCCTTCCGCCGACCCCGAAGAGCGAGCGAATCGGCAGAGGGTAAAGTTTTTCGGGCAGTTCCTCGGGCCAGAGCGTGTGGATTTTGTCCGGCTTTTCAAAGTCGCTCGCCATTTTGGCGAGGAGCTTATTTTCGCTGATGCCGACATTGACTGTGAAGCCGAGGGTCTCTCGGATTTCCGTCTGAATGGCCGCCGCACACGCGCGTATCGCGGCTTCGTCCTGCCTGCGGTCCGAGAAACGCTCGCTCATATCGAGAAAGGCCTCATCAATCGAGAACTGTTCGACCGCAGAACTGTGGCGGCGCAGAATTTCGAGGAAGGCTGCGGAGCGGCGCCGGTAATAGGCGAAGTCTGCGGAGACCAGCACAAGACCCGGACAGACATGGCGGGCGCAACTCACGGGCTGGCCGCTGTGCACGCCGCAGCGCTTGGCGGGAATCGAGGCGGCTGTCACGACGCCGTGGCGCGAGGCAACATCGCCCGCAACGGCGGACGGAACGGTGCGGAGATCCACGCTGTCCGGATTCTGTTCGAGCCGCTCAAGCGCGCTCCAGGACAAAAACGCCGAATTCACGTCAATATGAAAAACAATGCGGGACAAGCGAGACCTCCTTTCGAAAATTGAAAGACCCAAGCGTCTTACTATGTGCTAGTATAGCAGAAGCGCGGGCAAAAGAACATGTGTTTCCTGCCTGCGTCGGAGGAAACATGGGAAAGACTTACGTTTGGGAGCACAAGATTCAGTATTACGAGACAGACCAGATGCAGATTGCGCATCACTCGAATTACATTCGCTGGTTTGAGGAGGCGCGGACCGCAGCCATGGAAGAGGCCGGGCTCGGCTATGAGAAGATGGAGGCGGCTGGCGTGATCAGCCCGGTGGTTTCGGTCTCGGCCAAGTATCACAAGATGTCCCGTTTTCCGGAGACTCTCCGGATTGCGGTTGAAATTGCGGACTACAACGGCGTGCGCATGTTGCTCCGCTACCGGGTGACAGAGAAGACGAGCGGAGAGCTCCGCTGCACCGGCGAGAGCGAGCACTGCTATCTCGACGAGAGCCACAGGCTCATCTCGTTAAAGCGCAGTAAGCCAGAAATTCATGCGATATTGGATGCAATGAAGTGAGAGAAGAAAAGAAAACGCGGCGCGGGAGATATTCCCGCGCCGCGTTTTGCGTCGCCGTGAGCCTTTTGAGTGTGCTCTTTAGTTCTTCTTCAGTTCGTCCGCGAGCTGCTGCTCCTCTGCGGTGAGCTTCACCTGGCCTGCTGCAACCGCAGCTGCCTTCTGCTGCTCAAGCTGTGCCGCTGCCTGGAGTGCCGCCGCTGCCTCGCCGGAGCTCGGGTCGGTCGGATCCCACTTCTGATCGCGCGGAATCGGAACTTCGATTGCATCCTTCTCGATCGGTCCCTTGTTCCACGGGTCGTTGTAAATGTGAACCACCGTGCCGTTGCGGCAGTTCTTGTAGACCCAGTAGGAGTAACCGGTCAGCAGGCGGAGGCAGCCGCCGGACGCCGCGTCGTCGATGTAGTTGAAGGTGATCGCATCCAGATCGAGTTTCGCGCTGTAGTAGAGGATCGAGTGAATGATGAAGCCGTTGTGGAAGCGGTTCAGATACTTGCAGTAGATGGCCGCCGGGACATCGTCGTGCATGTACTTGACATCGTACTTCGCGTATAAAGCGGGAGGAATCGGATCGTTGCGTTG
>CALLVJ010000043.1 GCA_938010625.1 uncultured Stomatobaculum sp.
TTTGATGCAGCATATCCGCTGGAGATTTCGATGGATACGGTGTATCGCCTCGAGGAGATCAGTGCAGCGCTCGAAACGGTGCAGAGGGGTACTTCTCGCGGTCAGACGCTCATCAAAATTTCGAAGGGCTGAGTCATGTTTCCCACTGATATTTCTGCAGCGACACATGGGTTGCGTCCTTTCGCGTAATTCCTTCCGCCTGTAGCAGTTCTGCCTGCGCGGTCCAGCCGGGCGCCAGGCGTCCGGTTGCGCTGACTACGCGGTGACAGGGATAGTCGCCGTAATATTCCGCATGCGAGAGAACGCGCGCCACGAGGCGCGCGTTTTTTGGATACCCGATCAGACGCGCAAGCTGGCCATAGGTTGCGACGCGCCCCGCCGGAATTTCTGCGACGGCAGAGAGCACGGCGTAGGCAAAATCGTCATTTAGGTTCACGGTTTCGGACATGAGGATTCCTTTCTCTTTTGCGAAATATGGAGACGGACTTCATCTGCCGCATTATATGCCTAAATAGGGAAAGTAGCAAACGTATGCGGGAAGTCAGATGGTCCCGGGTAGGGGGTCACATTCTGTGGTATGATGACGGAAACAGTTCTAATTCTGCGTGGTATCGCTGTGGTGGCCCGCAGGGAAAAGACGGGAGAAAACAGATGATAGAAGTAATTGACAGTCGACGCAGCGAAGGAAGAGGTCTGCGCTGCGATAGCAGCTGGAATCCAGCGCGAAAGAATACAGCCGATGTTATTGGGGACAAGGCATTATTTGAGCGGGGCAGTCGAGACTTTGCGAGGACATATTGCCGATGGGCGCGGCGCTCAGTCTTGACCAGCGCGTCACGGAGATGGTCACGGCGCAGGCAATTGGCGCGGCAATTCAGAACATGTGTCTGCAGGCGATGGAACTGGAAATTGGCAGTCTCTGGATTTGCGACAGTTTCTTTGCCGAGGCGGAACTGACAGCGTCAAGCGGGCAGCCGGGGGAACTTTAGGCAGTGCTCGCGCTCGGCTATCCGGCGGAGGTACCGCAGGTGAGACCGCGGCGGTCGCTGGAACAGAGTTCCGACTGGAGAGGGTTTGAGGCGTAACACAGCAGCGGGAGGCAGTAGATGCGAAACATTCTAGTTGTAATTGACATGCAGCACGATTTCATCGACGGGGCGCTCGGCACGGCGGAAGCGGTTTCGATTGTCCCGGCGGTGGTGGAGAAAATCAAACGTTATGCGCCGGAAGATGTTTTTGCGACGCGGGATACGCACGGCGAAAATTATCTGGAGACGCAAGAGGGAATGTATCTCCCGGTCAAGCACTGCATCTGCGGGACGAAGGGCTGGGAGATTGCGCCGCAGATTGCAGCGCTGATTCGGACAGATCATATCTTCGACAAACCTTCGTTTGGCTCGGAGGCACTGGTCGCTGTAATGAAGGCGCTCGCAGAAAAGGAGCCGATTGCGATTACGCTCATCGGGCTCTGCACGGATATCTGTGTAGTCTCGAACGCGCTGCTCTTAAAAGCAGCTCTGCCGGAGGTGCGCATTTCAGTGGATCCAGCTTGCTGTGCGG
>CALLVJ010000044.1 GCA_938010625.1 uncultured Stomatobaculum sp.
GAGAGCGGCGCGAGCGCCTTGTCTGGATGTGCATCGCTATCATCGGCTGGGCAATCGTGGCCGGGACTTTCGTCGGGACGGTTCTGTAAGACAAAAGTAGGAGGAGGAAAAATGACGAAAACAGAGCTCATTGCGGGGCTGATTGATAAGAGCGCAAAGCTGCTTGAGGAGAATGTGAGGCTCAAAGTGAAGCTGGATACCATTCACGCTGCCTGCTATGCAGCGCAGGAGCGCATCGCGCGGGCGGGCGGTGATCCGTATCATTACTGCACCGTGGATGTCGATGAAATCCATCGCATTACCGGTTGGACAAATGATCCGTCGCAGAAAGAAATGCTGGATTCGCTGCGGCGAGATGCCTCGAAGGCTGAGGAGGTGCTCTATGGGGACGCTGTATGAGCTGAAAAGCGAGTACATCCAGTTGCTGGAAATGGCTGGGGATCCTGACATTAGCCCTGAGGCGCTCCGAGATACGATGGACGCCATCAACGGCGAGCTGGAGGACAAAGCGGACGGTTACGCAAAAGTGATTCGCGAGCTGGAAGCGGAAGAGGCTGGTCTTGATGCAGAAATCAAACGCCTGCAAGCGCGGAAGAGCGCTGTGAGCGGCAACAAGGGGCGCATCAAAAACGCTCTTGAGAGCGCCATGCGAGAGACCGGAAAACTGAAATTCAAGACGGCTCTCTTCTCGTTCGGAATCCAGAAAAACCCGCCGAGTGTGGCTATTCTGAGCGAGAACATCCCGCTGGATTATCTGGTCGTTCCGGATCCGCAGCCGGATAAGAAACGCATCCTGGCAGAGCTGAAGGCCGGAGCATCGTTTGACTGGGCGGAACTCAGGCAGACCGAATCTCTCAGAATTCGATAAGGAGTAAAACCAAACCATGGCAGAAAAGATAAAAATCAGAGCGCTGCGGGCCGATGAGATTGATTGCCGCGTTTCGACTATCAATGAGAGAGGGCTAACATTACTGCTATACAAGGACGCCAGAGTTGACCAGAGCATCTTGGATGAAACCTTTGGGGTGTTTGGCTGGCAGCGATCCCACCAGATGATTGGGGACCGACTCTACTGTACCGTGTCAGTTAGAGACCCGGAGACAGGCGAGTGGATTAGCAAGCAGGATGTTGGCACAGAATCAAACACAGAGCGAGAAAAAGGACAGGCGAGCGACGCGTTCAAACGGGCGAGCTTCAATCTGGGCATTGGCAGAGAGCTTTACACCGCGCCGTTTATCTGGATCCCGTCTGGTAGCTACACTGAATCAAAAGGACGAAACGGCAATCCAACGACCTATGACAAATTCGTGGTAACGCTGGTTGAGGTGGTGGATGGGAAAATCACTGCACTTGAAATTAAGAACCAGAAGACCGGACGAGTGGTTTTTTCCCTGGGGAAACCCAAGAAGGTGGAACCTGCTCCGGTCACGACGCCAGAGCCCACTCCAGCGCCTCAGGTGCCCGCCGATGCGCCGCTCGACACAAAACGCGCACTGGAGATGCTCGGCGTGGTAAAGCGCCACAGAATCCCACAGGAGGAACTGCTGAAGCTATACGGTATTACGACATCAAACGATCTGCGAGCATCCCATTATGAGGATTTTCGGAAACGTGGTCAGGCGTGGATCGCTGAAATGGAGAAACGATACAAATGAAGACGCAGGGACGGCTGACGAGTATTCAGCTTCCCTTCCGGAGCACCAAGGCAGTGATTTCTTTTGAGGTCACTGCCTCTCCGGCGGATGTGGAGCAATATCTGGACAAAGATCTCGACATTACCATTGCGAAACACAGCAAAAAGCGCGGACTGACAGCCAATGCGATGCTCTGGGCGTGCCTCGGTGAGATTGCAGCGATTGTGAGAACAGATAACTGGTCAGTGTATCTTTACATGTTGGAGCGCTATGGAAAGTTTGCAACAATCCTGATTCACAAGGACGCGCTGGAGGATCTTCGGCGCGCGTGGCGGGAAGTTAGGTTGGTCGGAGAACGCGAGAACGGCATGGTGGAAGTCCTCTGTTTCTATGGGTCAAGCATGTATAACGTGAGAGAGTTCAGCCGACTGTTGGATGGCGTCGTGAGCGAAATGAAGGAACTTGGATTGGCGCCGCCTCCCTCGCAAGAGATGCAGGCAGCGCTCGAGGCGCTGGAGCGGCAAGAAGAGGCGCAGAGAAAAAGGGAGGAGATCCAGCGTGATAAAGCAACAGGCGTTTGTAATCGAAGGCAGGCTTGACGGCATGAATACAGTGATTCACGAGAACCGGCGGCACAGAATGGCCGGAGCGAGAGAAAAGAAAGCACAGCAATGTATCTGCGCCGAGGCGATACGCGCTTGTGGTGTGCAACCGGTAAAAACCTATCCGGTTTGCATCAAAATCAACTGGATTGAGCCAAATGCCCGCCGAGATCCAGACAACATCGTGACTGGGAAAAAGTTTATTTTTGACGCGCTGCAGGAGACCGGGGTTTTGAGAAATGACAGCATGAAGGAGATTAGCGGAATCACAGAAGCCTTTGGCGTGGATAGTGCTAATCCAAGAATCGTAGTCATCATTGAGGAGGAAAACTGATGGAAGACGGAAAAATCTTCTTTCCAAGTCTTTTTAAGGCGCTGAAAGGAGTTGACGATGCAACATTTCGCGAGGCTGTCTGTGCTGTCACTGACTACGCCTTTTATGGCACCGAACCATCTAACCTGTCCCTGCTTTCCAACGCTGTATTTACACTTATGCGCCCAACGATTGATAACAACAACTCCAGACGCGAGGCTGGAAAGCGCGGAGCAGAGAGCCGCTGGGCAAAGCAGAACGAGAAAGCTGATGCGAAGTTAGAAGTGGAAGATGTTGCGGGCTGTGATGAGATGGCAAACAATGGCAAAGCGGAAGTGCCATCGTCTGCCATGATAGCAGAGAATGGCAAAACAGAAGTGCCATCACTTGCCATGATGGCAAACAATGGCAAAACGGAAGTGCCATCGTCAGCCATTGCAAAAGCCGATGGCACAGATACAGAGACAGATACAGAGACAGATACAGAGACAGATACAGAGACAGAGACAGGGACAGAGACAGGGACAGAGACAGAGACAGGGACAGAAAAGAGCGTAGCGCGCAATGCGCGGACACCCACGTGCGAGACCGCCGAAGAACCGGCGCGCAGCAAAGAGCCTAAGGAGCCGAAACACAAACACGGCGAGTATGGTCATGTCCGTCTGACGGACTCTGAGTTCGTGCGCCTAAAAACCAAACACGGGGAGGCGGAGACAGAAGCGGCTATACGTGTCGTGGATGAGTATGTCGAGACTTCGGGCAGGCCGCCGTATAAAAACTACGCGTTGGCACTCGAAAAGTGGGGCTATCAGGCCGCCAGAGAACAGCGCGCGAGGGAACTCAGAGACGCAGACGGGAGAAGTGCGCCCATTTGCCGAGACACACATTCAAGACAGGGGCCCGGTAGCTCCTCAGCCACAACTGCCAGGGCATCGTCCAGCGGGTTCACGGATTACCTGCTTCGTGTGGCAAATGGCGAGGAGGTGGGCGCATGACAGGGCAGCAGGCAGCAGAATTTTTACTTGCGTTGCAGGCGGCATATCCGGGCTACTATGCGCGCTTTGGTGAGCAAGAGGCAAAGGGGCTTACAAAGGCTTGGAGCGGCATTCTTGCGGATTACAGCTCCGAGGAGAGCATCGCAGGGCTCCAGATGTTTCTTGCGGCTGACATCAAAGGCTTTCCGCCATCTCCGGGTCAGGTGATTGATTGCATCCAACGGGCGCGCCGTCCTGCAGCTGAAGACTACACGAACACGGAGTGTGCGGCCTTAATCCGGAGAGCGCTGAGCAATGCAGCCTATCATGCCGAGGAGGAGTTTGAGCGCCTGCCGGAGATATGCAAAAGGGCGGTTGGAACCCCGCACAACCTTGTTGAGTGGTCACAGCTGGACACACGAGAGGTCGAGACGGTGGTCATGAGCCAGATTATCCGCTCCCTGGAGGCGGCGCGGATTAGGATGCACGAGGATGCCAAAATCCCCGAGAGTGTAAAAAGGGCGCTGGGTCTTGGCTTGGGGCGTGAGCCACTCTACAAGCTCGAGAAAGCGGAGCGTGAGCAGAGACAACTCGAGGCTAGGGAGCAGCCGAGCCTTCCCGCTCCGGAGCACAGCGATGAGATTGCAGAGGTGGTGCGGAAAATCATGTCCGGAGAAGCGAGCATTGCAGACACAATGCAAGACATCGTGAAGGGCAACCGCCTAAAGCCGGGGGGCTCTGTATGAGCGCAAAGAGCATTATTCCGGGGGGCTCGGCAGAGAAGTGCTTCCTGTGCGGGAGGAGCGGACCGCTCCACGTACACCACTGCCTGCACGGGCGGAACCGCGCCGCTGCGGACAGAATGGGGCTTACAGTTCACCTCTGCGTACGCTGCCACATGCGCCTTCACGACACCGGCGAGTATGACAGGGAGTTACAGGCGCTTGCGCAAGAGGTTTACGAGAAAGAGCATGGGCACGCCGAGTGGATGGAGCGTGTCGGGAAAAATTACATTACAGGGGGTAAGGCATGAACCAAGTTGTTTTGATGGGCAGACTCACGAGGGATCCGGAGGTCAGGTATACGAGCGGCGAGAAGGCGATGGCGGTCGCGCGGTATACGCTGGCGGTCGATAGACGCGGGAAGGGCGAGCGGAATGCCGATTTTATTCCGTGCGTCGCGTTTGACAAAGCCGCAGAGTTTGCAGAGAAGTACTTCCGCCAGGGAATGCGCGTATTGGTGTCGAAGCCGGTCAGGCCGTCGTCCGTCTTCGC
>CALLVJ010000045.1 GCA_938010625.1 uncultured Stomatobaculum sp.
ATACTGAGGCCGAGGCAGAGAATGTATTGAATCGAGCTCTCGCCGCGCACCAGTTTCTCTGTGCCGAGCAGGATGAACGGAAACAGCACAATGCAGTCGAGCCACATGACATTCCAGGAATAGGCCGCCATATAAGCAGAAAAGGCGTAGAGAATTCCGAACACCGGCGCAAAGAGCCCGTCCCGGGCGCTGTGATGTATCAGATAATACGTCATTGTCGTGGAAGACAGCGCTGTCTTCACGACAATCAGAAGTGTCACAAACTCAATCACATAGCGCTTTGGGAACAAAATCACGAGCCAGTTCAAGGGGCTCGCGAGATAGTAGGCATAGACTGCTGTAAAGTTGACGCCGAGACCTATATCCCAGCTGTACAAGAGGTTTCCGCCGTGCTGGAGCTTATACTGGAACTCCGAGAAAAAGGGGGCGTATTGGTGATAAAGATCTGTGCGGAGAAAACTTTCCTCACCAAACGGAAAGATGCCGCGCTGGATGAACAGAAGCAGCATCGCAAAAAGCGGCACAAAAAAGGAAAGGAGTAAAATCCTCCTACGAGAACGTCTCTGTTTCATCGTCATCGGCTGTTTTAACTCCTTCCCGAAATGCTACGGATTCTTGCCTGGCTGTGCATCTTCTGATGTGAGCATGGTCCCGTCCTCCAGAATCATATAGCCGTAATAGCCCTCTGTCCGATTAAGCAGCTCCATACCGGCCTCCTGGCCCAGCGAAAAAACTGTGGTTGAGAGCGCATCGCACTCTGCCGAACTTGGTCCAACAATGGTCACAGACGTAATGCCATTCCAATAGGGAAAGCCCGTGCGCGGATTTAAGATGTGGTGATAGTGAACACCGTCAATGTCAAAAAAGCGCTCATAGACGCCCGAGGATACGACTGAGAGCCCGTCGATATCCAGTATCTTTACAACTTCATTGGAGTGCTCTTCCGGCTTCCGGATGGCAATCTGGAAGGGCTTCCCCTTTGCCTTTTCGCCGATGCAGAGCACATTGCCGCCGAGGTTGATGATGGCGCTCTTCACGCCCCGCTCGACAAGAAAGGCTTTCAGCCGGTCGGCGATATAGCCCTTTGCCGTGGATCCTGAATCAATCTGTGTGACATCATCGCCGAACTCAATCACATCTCCCTCGATATGTATGCGGTGATAGTCTACTTTCGCGAGTGCCGCATGAATCTCTGCCTCGGAAGGCACCTTGGGCTCGCCGCCTGAAAAATTCCAGAGCTCACTCAGCGGCAGCACGGTCACATCAAAGGCGCCATTGCTGAGCTCACTGTAGCGGAGCCCCAGCTTTACCATGTCGAGCAGCTCGGGACTCGCCTTCCAGCTTGTGACACCTGCGCCCCGGTGGTTCATGCGGTAGAGCTCGCTGTCGGGCTTTGTCGGCGAGAAGACCTCTTCGCAGTGCGCAAGCAGTTGAAACGCCTCATCCAGCAGCTTTTCATCCTGCTTGTCGTAGAGCGACACCGCAATGACCGTGTCAAAGAGAAAGCCGCTGCGCTCCAGCGGCTTTCCGCTGCTTTCTCCACGCTGCAAATGCCAGAGAATTCCGAGTAGCAGCACTGCAACTAAGCACAGTGCCGCGAGGGATTTCTTTTTCACAGAACCCCCTGTCAGCTAGTCTGATTGTTATTTCTGAGAATAACGTCGTGGCTTCCGCCCTCCACTATTGAGGTCGAGGAGACGACTGTCAGTCTTGCTTTCTCCTGCAGCTCGCTGATTGACAGTGCACCGCAGTTGCACATGGTCGAGCGCACCTTGTAGAGTGTTGTCTGCACGCCCTCTGCGAGCGGTCCTGCATAGGGGACATAGCTGTCCACGCCCTCTTCAAATGAGAGTTTCTGCGCGCCGCCGAGGTCATAGCGCTGCCAGTTCCGCGCGCGGTTTGAACCCTCGCCCCAGTACTCCTTGACATAGTTGCCGTTGATGCGGAGTTTTGTAGTCGGGCTCTCATCAAAGCGCGCAAAGTAACGCCCGAGCATCACAAAGTCGGCGCCCATCGCGAGCGCCAGCGTGATGTGGTAGTCGTGCACAATGCCGCCGTCTGAGCAAATCGGGATATAAACGCCGGTCTGCTTGAAGTAGTCATCTCTCGCCTTCGCGACCTCAATGACTGCCGTCGCCTGGCCTCTGCCGATGCCCTTTGTCTCGCGGGTGATGCAGATGGAGCCGCCGCCGATGCCGATCTTCACGAAATCAGCGCCCGCCTTCGCGAGGAAGAGGAAGCCTTCGCGGTCCACAACATTGCCCGCGCCGACCTTGACGCGGTCGCCGTAGTTTGCGCGAATCCAGGAGATGGTTCTCTCCTGCCACTCGGAATAGCCCTCGGAGGAATCAATGCAGAGCACATCGACACCAGCTTCAACCAGCGCCGGAACGCGGGTCTCATAGTCGCGCGTGTTGATGCCTGCCCCGACAACGTAGGACTTATTCTCGTCGAGCAGCTCGTTCACATTCTCCTTGTGGCTGTCGTAGTCCTTGCGGAACACCATGTACTGGAGTCTGCCCTCGTCGTCGACAAGCGGCAGGGAGTTAATCTTGTTGTCCCAGATGATGTCATTGCAGTCGTGGAGGTTCGTGCTCGCGGGCGCCGTGATGAGGCGCTCAAGCGGCGTCATAAACTCCTTGACGCTGAGATCCATCGGCATACGGGACAGGCGGTAGTCGCGGCTCGCGACAATGCCGAGAAGCTTGCCGTGCGCCGTGCCGTCATCCGTGATGGCGACCGTCGAGTGGCCTGTCTCATTCTTCAGCTCAAGCACATCCGCCAGGGTTGCGGTCGGCGGCAGGTTCGAATCCGAAGTCACAAAGCCCTTCTTGTACTGCTTGACGCGGCGCACCATATCGGCCTCTGCCGCAACGCTCTGGGAACCGTAGATAAAGGAGACGCCGCCCTGCTTTGCGAGTGCAATCGCGAGTTTGTCGCCGGAAACAGACTGCATAATTGCTGAGACCATCGGAATGTTCATCTCGAGCGGGCACTGCTCCTCGCCCTTCCGAAAGCGTACCAGCGGTGTCTTTAAGCTGACCGCGGTCGGGACACACGCTGCGGAGCTGTATCCCGGAATCAGAAGATACTCGCCAAACGTTCTCGACGGTTCCTCAAAATAGTATGCCATCTCTGTTTACTCCTTTCAGGCTCTCAGCTCGGACTTGCCGCCCATGTAAGGGCGCAGTGCCGCGGGAATGCGGACAGAGCCATCCGCCTGTAAATTGTTCTCGAGGAAAGCGATCAGCATGCGCGGCGGCGCAACGCAGGTGTTGTTCAGTGTATGCGCAAGGTACTTCTTTCCGTCTGCGCCCTTCACGCGGATGCGGAGGCGGCGTGCTTGTGCGTCGCCGAGATTTGAACAGCTGCCCACCTCAAAGTACTTCTTCTGACGCGGGCTCCACGCCTCCACATCACAGCTCTTGACTTTCAGATCCGCGAGATCACCCGAGCAACACTCAAGTGTTCTGACCGGAATGTCGAGCGTGCGGAAGAAATCGACGGTGTTCTGCCAGAGCTTATTATACCAGTTCATCGAATCCTCCGGCTTGCAGATCACAATCATCTCCTGCTTTTCAAACTGGTGGATGCGGTACACGCCGCGCTCTTCAATGCCGTGAGCGCCCTTCTCCTTGCGGAAACAGGGCGAATAGGAAGTCAGTGTATACGGGAGCTTTGCCTCGTCGTTCACGCTGTCAATGAAGCGCCCGATCATCGAGTGCTCGCTCGTGCCGATCAGATAGAGATCCTCGCCCTCAATTTTATACATCATCGCATCCATCTCGGGGAAGCTCATCACGCCGGTCACGACGTCGGAGTGAATCATGTAGGGCGGGATCACATAGGTGAAGCCGCGATCAATCATGAAGTCGCGCGCGTAGCTCAGCACTGCCGAGTGCAGTCTCGCGATGTCGCCGAGCAGGTAGTAGAAACCATTGCCCGCGACCTTGCCCGCCGCCTCGAGGTCAATGCCGTGCAGGCGCTCCATGATCTCCGTGTGATAGGGAATCTCAAAGTCCGGTACCACCGGCTCGCCGTAGCGCTGAATCTCCACATTGCAGGAATCATCTCTGCCGATCGGAACCGACGGATCCATGATCTGCGGGATGGTCAGCATGATCTCCCGGATTCTGGCGGTAATCTCCGCCTCGCGGGGCTCAAGCGCTGTGAGGCGCTCATTGATTTTC
>CALLVJ010000046.1 GCA_938010625.1 uncultured Stomatobaculum sp.
AGGAAATTTCATCCAGTCTGCCTGTCAGGAACACCGTGCTGTCCTGCTTTTTCATCGCCTCCTGGACGCGATCAATTTTGCTCTTCGCCTCTTCGCCTGTATATTTCAGCTCATGCACCCAGATCGGCTCGTGACTTCTCTCCGGGCGATCTTTCCAAATATCATCGACGAGATCCAGATCGGTGATCAGTTTGCCCTTCTTCTTCTCAACCAGCGCCTTTAACTCCTTGCCAGTCTTGGTGCCGAGCAGAGGCGCATAGAATGCGAGCGTGCCTCTCTCCGGGAACTTCTCCTCGAGAAAATCGAGGATGGATGGTGTGCCCAGAATCCCATTCTTCATGAGACCGATGCCGCTGTCTTTTAATTCCATCTCTGCCTGCACGAAAAATCTGCTGTCGGTCCAGATATATGCCTCTTTGTCCAGAATCACCAGGGTGCAGGAATCTCCTGTGAAACCACTGATTTTGCGCACGCTCTGATCGCGGGCACTGATGTCCTCACTGCCGTGTGCATCGGAATACGGCTGATAATAGACCGTGATTCCCCGCTGCTTCATTGCCTCGCGAAACTGTTTCAGTTCTTCTCTCATATCGGCCTCCTTATTTTTTCCTGCGCACTCACACCAGCTGAAAGTGCCTGCAGGCATTCCAAATACCATCCTGATCAATCGGGCTTGTGACATAATCCGCAATGGCCTTGAGTTCTTCCTTTGCATTGCCCATCGCAATGCCGACACCGGCTTCTTCCAGCATTTCGCTGTCGTTAAAGGAATCGCCGAACGCATAGACATCGCGCATTTCCAAGCCGTAATACGCGCAGAGCTTTTTTAATCCCTCTGCCTTGCTGATACCCTTTTCAATGATGTCTGCGCCGTAATTGACAGAGAACATGCGAAGCTGCAGCATCGGAAACGCGCGCTCCATGGCTCTCGCCTCTTCCTCTGTGCCGATAAAATTGACGGTGCGAATCTTTTTGTCGAGGAGCGCTCTCGCATCCTTAAACTGCCGCCCGCACTGCCCCCAGCGTTCCATCTCCGCCTCGCGGATGCGCTCCGGGTTCATGTAGTAGTCCTCATCCTCTATGGTCACGCCAAAGCCAATGCCGGTTTTCTCTGCATAGTCCAGCATGCGTCCTAAGAGCTCGCGGTCAATGTAATGCGCAAAGAGCACTTTTCCATCTGCGACCACCTTCGCGCCATTTTGCTCGACGCGCGCGCTCACATCGACAAGGTCGAGAAACGGTCTGGAATAGTGCGTTGACATGTCCCGCCCGGTTGCGAGTACGACAATGTGCCCCCGCTCCTTTAATTCTGC
>CALLVJ010000047.1 GCA_938010625.1 uncultured Stomatobaculum sp.
ACTTCCGCGACGGTGTCCTGACTGCCTGGTTTCAGGATAGCAGCCCTGTGGAACTCTATTTTTCCCGGGAGAATGACAGCGAAGTCGGCGCCATTTACCTGGCGCGCGTCTCGCATGTACAAAAAAACTTAAATGCGGCCTTTCTGGACATCGGCAAAGAGCAGCCAGCCTACCTCAATCTGGAAAAAGGGCGGCTGCCGCGGCTCGCAACTGGAGAGATTCCTGCAAAAATCGCCGAGGGCACAGAACTTCTCGTGGAAATCCGAAAGGATCCGCACGCGAAGAAGGGCTATACCGTCCGGGCAGCCGCTTTCCAACAACATGATCCTGTGCTGGCGCGCGCCGCCTTTTTGCAGGCGCCGCGCTGCCTGAAAACGGCGCCCCGGCAGTGGGAGCAGATTCTCGCGCAGTGCAGGCGCAAAAAGCGGAAGATTGAGCTGGTCACAGACCTCCCGGAGCTCTATATAGAACTCAGCGGCAAAGAGCCCGCCGAGATGCCGGAATATCGGAAAAAGCTGCCTGCGCGTTTTCGGGGCGACGCACCAAATACAGCGGCGCTTGACGCTTACTGTTCCCTCCGCCTGTATACCGATGAGAAGCTCAAGCTGCCCACAGTATATGGACTTGAAACCGCCGTACAATCGGCCCTGTCGCGCCGCGTCTGGCTGCCAAGCGGCGGAAATCTGGTGATTGAGCGCACAGAAGCGCTGACTGTAGTCGATGTGAACAGCGGCAAGGATGTGCGCGGCAGGGACAAAGAAGCGACACTCCGGCGCACAAATCAGGAGGCAGCCGCAGAACTCATGCGTCAGCTCCGGCTCAGAAATCTGTCCGGCATCATCCTCGTGGACTTTATTGACTTTGCAGAAGAATCTGATGTCGCTGCGCTAAGGGAAACACTCGAGACGCTTGCCGCCAGGGACTCTCTGGCAACCAGGTTTGTCGATATGACAGCGCTCAATCTCGCAGAACTGGTGCGCCCGCGCCGCGGAACAAGTCTGCAGGAACAATTCTTTTTGCCAAATTCTTGACAGAATGAAATTCTTCCAGTAGTATGTACTAGTATGCCGCACAACAAGGCTAAAGTTCTGCTTTGGGGCAGACGCCAAAGTTGGCGAGTAATGGTTGAAGGAGGTACCAATATGTACGCGATTATTGCGACTGGCGGGAAGCAGTACAAGGTATCGGAAGGTGACATCATTAGAGTTGAAAAGCTCGGCGTTGAAGCAGGTCAGACAGTTACGTTTGACCAGGTGCTTGTTGTCAGCAACGGCGAGATGACTGTCGGTGCACCCACGGTGTCCGGCGCAAGTGTCAGTGCGACCGTACTGAGAGAGGCAAAGGCGAAGAAGGTCGTTGTCTACAAGTACAAGGCAAAGCTCGGCTATCACAAGAAGAACGGTCACAGACAGCTTTACACCCAGGTGAAAATTGACAAGATCAATGCCTGAGGCATAAATGGAAGTTAACATTTTACGCGATGAGAGCGGGAGAGCAGTCGGTATTCACTCCCTCGGTCATGCGGACTACGGTGACGGCGAGATAGACATCGTCTGTGCCGCAATCTCCGCGCTGGAGCTCAATTTTGTGAATTCTGTCAATGAATTGACAAATGCAAAGTTTGATGTGCAGCTCAGCAAGGAGAGGGGAAGTTTTGACTTCAAGCTCTTAGGCGAACGCAACGAAAAGGCCGAACTTCTTTTGCAGTCTCTCCTGATGGGATATCAGGCTGTTCAAGAAGCCTACGGCGAGACATATTTGATGATCAGAGATCAGGAGGTGTAATGATGTTGTTCAAGATGGACCTTCAGCTGCATGCTCACAAGAAAGGCGTCGGTTCTACCAAGAATGGTCGCGATTCCGAGTCCAAGCGCCTGGGCGCGAAGCGGGCGGACGGTCAGTTTGTTCTGGCTGGCAATATTCTCTACAGACAGAGAGGCACGCACATCCATCCGGGCGTCAATGTCGGCAGAGGTGGCGATGACACCCTGTTTGCTACGGCAGACGGCGTTGTGAAGTTTGAGAGATGGGGTAAGTATCGCAAGAAAGTTTCTGTCTACCCGAGAGCAGAAGCTGCTGAATAAAACTGAACGAGAGCTGTAGTGTAAGACCGGGCTTCATACTGCTAAGTATGAAGCCTGTTTGTATTCTACTTGAATGCAGCTTACCATTTGAATGCAGCTTACCATGCGCAGAGCGCACAGGAGAGAGACGTGTTTACAGATAACGCCAAGATTTATATCCAATCCGGCAAGGGCGGAGACGGGCATGTGAGCTTTCGCCGTGAACTCTATGTGCCGGCCGGCGGCCCCGACGGCGGAGACGGCGGCAAAGGCGGCGACATCATTTTTGAAGTCTACGACGGTTTGAATACCCTGACAGATTTTCGTCACATCCGAAAGTATGTGGCAGAAAATGGCGAGCCGGGCGGCAAAAAGCGCTGCCACGGTGCCGATGGAAAGGACCTCGTGATTCGTGTTCCCGAGGGAACTGTGATCCGCGACGATGAAAGTGGAAAAGTCATCGCCGATATGTCCGGCGAAAATCGCCGACTGGTTGTGCTGCGCGGCGGCAAAGGCGGCGTCGGCAACATGCACTTTGCAACGGCGACCATGCAGGCGCCGAACTATGCAAAACCTGGTCAGCCGGGCAAGGGTATGTTTGTCCGCCTGGAGCTGAAAGTCATTGCCGATGTGGGACTGGTCGGTTTCCCCAATGTTGGAAAATCAACATTGCTGAGCCGTGTCAGCAATGCGAGACCCGAAATTGCCAACTATCCCTTTACGACGCTGCGGCCGCATCTCGGTGTGGTGGATCTCGATGACGGCGAGGGCTTCGTAATGGCCGATCTTCCGGGACTCATTGAGGGTGCCTCGGAGGGCGTAGGACTTGGCTATGACTTCTTGCGCCATGTGGAGCGCACCAAGGTTTTGGTGCATGTCGTGGATGCCGCTTCGACGGAGGGGCGAGATCCGGTGGAAGATGTGCGCCGCATCCAGCATGAATTGGAAAAATACGATGCTGCGCTGTTGAAGCGCCCGCAGATCATTGCTGCCAATAAGATTGACAGCATTCAGATTAAAGCGGGCGAGGAGAATCCGCTTAACCGCCTGCGCGCTGCCTTTCCGAACCTGCCGCTCTATCCGATTTCCGGCGTCACCGGAGAGGGCATCCGCGCCCTGATCTATGGTATTCTAGAGGTTCTTCGCAACATGAAGCGTGAGGTTACCGTCTTTGAGCCGGAGATGGAAATTTCCTATCTGTCTGACCGCGATCTGCCCTATACGATTGAGCGGGATGGCGCTGTCTTTGTGGTTGAGGGACCGCGCATTGAAAAGATGCTCGGGTATACCAATCTGGAGTCTGAGAAAGGCTTTAACTTCTTCCAGAATTTTCTGAAGGACAGCGGCATTCTCGAAGAACTGGAGCGCGCCGGGATTCAGGACGGTGATACCGTTCGCATGTATGGACACGAGTTTGATTATTACAAGTAAGGGAGGATGCCTTGAACAGCAAACAGCGTTCATTCTTAAAGGGAATTGCGATGACAACCGAGCCCCTGTTCCAGATCGGAAAAGCAGCGCTCACGCCAGAGCTCACGAAAGCTGTCAATGAAACTCTGGAAAAACACGAACTGCTGAAGATATCGGTACTGCAAAATTGTCTTGAGGATCCAAAAGATATGGCTGCACGTCTCGCAGCGAGAACAAAAAGCGAAGTGGTACAGGTGATCGGC
>CALLVJ010000048.1 GCA_938010625.1 uncultured Stomatobaculum sp.
GCGAATCCGTCTCAACCGTGAGTGTCTTCGGCGCGCTCAGGTTTTCAACCAGCAGAGCTTCCTTACTCTCCCCGAGCACCTCTTCATAGACTTCATCGAGGCGCGAAAGTGCCTCTTCTTCCGCACCGCACTCGTCGAGCAGGCGTTTGAATTCGCCCTTCGATAACACCGGAGGCTCCGTGACTTCACTGTCTCCGGCCTCTTCCGCAAAGCGGTTCACAGCCTCCTGCAGGCTCTGCACCAGGGTAAAATTGCAGTCCTCCCCGAGGCTGCGCTCGACAATCTCTCGGAAGGCGTCCTTCTCCGCGCTCTCGGCGCGGGGCAGTTCCGTTCCGAGCAGCACATCCGCAAGCTCCTCGTGGCGCGTCTGCTCGCTTCGCGCATACCAGAGCGCCGCGTGCAAATCCGTATTTCTCTCGTTGAACGCCGGATACAGGAGACCGATGTCCGGTTTTTGCACAGCCCAGTCATCGCTCCGGCTCAGAAAGCTCCCCGCTGCCTTGTCATAGCAAAGTCCCTCCCGGAGCAGTGCCACAGGGCAGATGCAGCAGAGGAGAAAGGAGTAGACCTCCTCGGAGGCGTCCCCGAGCCCCAGGCCGTCCGATGTCCTCCCCGGGATATCGTAGACGCCGTGCACCAGGAGAATCAGATAATTGCCTGTGAAAACATAGTGCTGGATGATGTCCTGAAACAATTCCTGCAAGAGCTCCTCATCTTTTAGTTCGCTCTTCAAAAGCTGGTACAGGCGCGCCTGTGCCCCACCCTCTTTTTCTGCAACGAGCGGAAAGTCGATGTTGAAGAGCGTCCGCCCAATTCTGCCGGAGACCGCCTTCTTAAAGAGCTCGCAGTACTGAAAGAGCTCCTCGTCCTCAAAGCTGTAAAACTGATCCTGCATATCCGCAACAATCTGTTTCTCGCCGTTCACATAACAGCCGCGCATGCGGTCAATGCGACAGTCGTTCTTATCAAATAATTTTCTCACCTCGAGCACTGCTTTTCTGTCCATGTTCTCCTCCTCAAATTTCTCCGAGCCCGAACGGGCGCTCTTCCCGCGCATAGCGGCAGATGTCATTCAGCACACAGTCCGCGCAGTCCGGCTTTCGCGCCGTGCAGACTGCTCTCCCGTGATCCACAAGCCGGTGGCAAAACTGATTGCTCTCCTCTGGCGGCACGAGCTCCCATAAGAGTTTCTCCACCTTCGCGGGCTCCCTGACCTGATCCACGAGACCAATCCGATTCACGAGGCGGATGCAGTGAGTATCAGTGACAATCGCCGGTTTCCCGAAGACATCTCCCATAATCAGATTGGCGCTCTTTCTGCCGACCCCCGGCAGCGCGAGCAGCGCCTTAAAATCCCGCGGCACCTGATCCTGATACTCTTCATGCAGCACCGTCATACACTTTTTGATGTCTCGCGCCTTGGAATTGCCAAGTCCGCAGGGATGCACAATCTCCTCGATGGCTTCAACCGGCGCACTGGCAAGCGCCTGCACTGTGGGAAAACGCGCATAGAGCTCTGGTGTCACCTGATCCACGCGGAGATCCGTACACTGCGCCGCGAGCCGCACAGAAACCAAGAGCTGCCACGCGTCTTCATAAGTCAGCGTGCATTTCGTGTCCGGATAAAGCGCTTTCAAACGCTTTATCACTTCTCTCGTCAGAGTGCACCGCTGTTCCAGTGCCGTTGTTGCTTCTTTCCTTTCGCTCTGATGCTTTGTTGTTTTTCTCATGTTTCTTTTCCCTGTCTTTCTTTTCATTTCCTTCCCAGCTTTCTTTCCCCCTCTCTTTATGCTATCATACTTTCTACTTTCATTTTCAACGGAAAAGGAGACGAAGCGGATGAACGGTGCAGAGGCAATGGTCAAATGCCTGGCAGCAGAAGGCATCTCCCGCATCTTTGGATATCCAGGTGTCGCAATTTCACCTTTTTTGGATGCAGTCTTTCAGAACGCATCCATAGAGCATATTCTGGTCCGCCAGGAGCAGGCTGCAGGCCACGCAGCGAGCGGCTATGCGCGCGTCACCAGACGCCCTGCTGTCTGTGTGAGCTCTTCCGGTCCCGGCGCGACCAATCTGATCACAGCGCTCGCAACCGCCTACGCGGACTCAATCCCGCTCATCGCCATCACCGGACAGGTCAACTCCTCGCTCCTCGGGCGCGATGTATTCCAGGAGGCCGATATGCGCGGCGCGACTGAATCCTTTGTCAAATATTCCTATCTCGTAAAAAATGCAGACGACATTCCGCGCGTTTTTAAGGAGGCCTTCTACATTGCAGACTCCGGCCGCAAGGGACCCGTGCTCATTGACATCCCGATGGATGTCCAGATGCAGACACTCAAAAAGAGCTTTGTGTACCCGGACACTATTTCAATGCGCGGCTACAAGCCGAACGTCAGGGGCAACAGCCTCCAGCTGTCCCGCGTGATCGCCGCGATTCAGAAGGCAAAAAAACCGCTGGTCTGCGCAGGCGGCGGTGTGATTCTCGGCCAGGGAGAACCAGAGCTCCGCGCCTTCTGCGAGAAGTACCAGATTCCGCTCGTCCATACAATGATGGGCATCGGTGTCCTGCCGAAAAATCATCCTCTGTATTTTGGTATGCTCGGCAACAACGGAAAACCCTACGCGAACCGCGCCGTCGCCTCGAGCGATCTCCTGATTATCGTCGGCGCGCGCATTGCCGACCGCGCCGTCCCAAAGCCGGAAAATCTCGAGCAGCGCGTCAATATCATCCACATTGACATTGATACTGCGGAGATCGGCAAAAACTTAGGTCCCACGATTCCGCTGGTCGGCGATGTCAAAACTGTCTTCGCCGCACTCGCCGAGGCGCCCATCTCCCTCGATACAAGCGCCTGGTTACAGGAGCTGGAGGAAAAAAAGCACAGTACTGTGGATTTGCGACGTTTCAGCGACAAGCTTGTAAATCCAGTCAAACTCGTGAAAACCCTCTCTGACAAGATGGAGGAAGATGCAATTTATGTGGCCGATGTCGGGCAGAATCAGCTCTGGTCTGCCGACAACTATGTGATGAAGCGCGGCCGCTTTCTGACAAGCGGCGGTATGGGCACCATGGGCTACTCGATTCCCGCAGCAATCGGCGCAAAATTTGCCGCGCCGGAGCGCCAGGTCGTGGCAGTCTGCGGCGATGGCTCCTTCCAGATGTCCCTGTATGAACTCGGCACCATTGCCGTTGAAAAACTCCCGGTCAAAATTCTGATCATGAAAAACCGTTTCCTCGGTCTGGTTCGCGAACACCAGGCAAAAACCTATCACAGCCGCTATGAGGCCGTTGAACTCTTCGATTACCCCCGCTATGAGAATATCGCAGCGGCCTATGACATGACTTACTTCCACTGTGACAGCAACGAGACGCTCGGCGACGCGCTGGATGCCTTCCTCACCTGCGAGACAGCCTCGCTCATGGTATGCGAAGTGGACAGTGAGAACAATACCCAGTGAGGAGGAGCGCTATGAAAGGAATTTTTTCAGTGCTGGTTGAAAACCGCGACGGCGTGCTCTCGCAGATCGCCGGTCTCTTTGCACGCCGCGGCTTTAACATTGACAGCCTTGCCGTCGGTGAGACCGAGCAGCATGATGTGTCCAGCATGACCATCGTCTCAAGCGGCGACAGCCGCACCCTGGATCAGGTCGAAAAGCACCTGAACAAAAAAATTGATGTGATTAAAGTGCGGCGTCTGGAAGAGAGCAGTTCCATCTTAAAAGAGATGATGCTGATCAAGGTCGCCCACTCCGTGACCACGCGCGCATCAATCATAGAGCTCTGCTCCGTGACCGATGCGAAGATTGTCCACTTCTCGCAGAAGACCATGGTAATCCAGTTGACGGCAGAACCAGAAGCTATTCTGAATTTCATTGAACTGGTGCGGAATTATGGCATTCTTGAAATTCAACGCACCGGCAGCATCTGTGTGAGCAAAGAATAGAGAAACAGACAAGGAGCTGTGAAGGAAATCTCTTCACAGCTCCTTGTGGGCTACTTGTTCTCTGCCTCAACTTTGCCCCCTCTGCTTTGGCACCCGCGGCAAATTCCAGTTGTAGTGCACGGCAATGCAGCGTACCAGAATCACGCAGAGACCACCGATCAATGCTGCCTTATTCTCTGAGCCAAGCAACCGCCAGGCCAGAACCGTCAGAATTGCTCCCGGCACTGAGGCCATCGCATAGATGTTTTTCCAGAAAATTTCCGGCATCTGATTCGCGAAGATATCCCGGATTGCGCCGCCACCGACGCCCGTCACCGTCCCGAGGAAGGTGCAGAGGAACAGACGATCCAGACCAATCTGAATGCCGGCAAACACACCATCCACGGTGAAGGCTGCGAGACCCAGCGTGTCACACCAGAAGAGTAGCATATTCAGCGCCCTTTTGGAACCCGGCAGACGGCGATTCGAGCAGAGATACAGAAAGACAACGTTCGCTGTAATCACTGCAATCAAGACATAAATTGGATTCACAAACATAACCGGCGGCTCTTTGCCAATCACGATGTCGCGCGTCATACCGCCGCCACAGGCTGTGATGACCGCGAGAATGTTGACGCCAAAGATATCCATGTCGCGCTTCACGCCGACCAATGCGCCCGAAATGGCAAAGGCAATCGTGCCGAGCAGATCCATAAAACCAATGACTGAGACTACCATTATTTTACCCCGCGGCTAAAGCCCTCGCCGTGAACTTCCGAAATACGTCCCACAATCAAGAAGCAGGCCGGATCAATCTCATGAGCAATGCGGATAATCTGCGGCAGCTCGCGGTTATAGATGACCGAGAGCACCACCTGTGTCGGTCGGTTCGTGTAGCCGCGCTCTGCATTGAGCATCGTCACGCCGCGCCCCATCTCTTTCAGAATGGCATTCCGAACCTCTTCCGGCTTTTCGCTGATTACCTTGACCTCCGTGCGCGTGGTTCCGACCAGGGTCATCTTATCAATCGCAATGGAGCCTGTAATCACAATGATCAAACCGTAGAGCACTCGTTCCCAGGGGAACACAAGTCCCTGGGAGAGCAGCGTAATCATATCTGTGATAATAAATCCCGCGCCGAGCGGTAAGCTCAGATACTTCTTCGCCATAATCGGGATCACATCCAACCCGCCGGTCGAGGAACCTGCGCGCAGCACGATTCCCAGAGACACGCCGATGCCAAGTCCCGCAAAAATCGAATTCAAAAGAAGATTTTCTGTGAGCACCACACCGTTTAGCAGTTCACTAAAAAAGCTCAGCGCAATCGGGCTGATGAATGTGCTGAGCACCGTAGACATCGCAAACCCCTTACTCACAAATAAAAATCCCATCACCAGCATAATTACATTCAGCACAAGCAGCAGCGGCGGCACTGGAATTCCAGTCACCGTATGCAAGACAATCGAAATACCTGTCGTGCCGCTGGTCAGAAGATCCATGGGCAAAATAAAAAGCTGTACGACAAGCGCATAGCCAATGTTACCGATAATAATCTGCAGGAGACCAATTAATTTATCCTTATAGGCGACCTCTCCCAGCATCTGCCGCAACTTCTCCATAAAAGTCCGTCCTGTTCTCATTTTTTTGTGCTTCTTTCTATTATAGCGATTTGCAAAAAAGAGACAAGGTAAAAGCTGTCGCCAACATTTGTTTATATTTTGCATATTTCGCGCGCATTGTCCTGCTTTGTGTGAACAAAAAGAAAGGCACCCTGCCTCTCAGTCAGTTTATCAGAACTGTCTGAAAAACAGGGCGCTTTTACCCTTTCAAGACATTTATCTTTCCGATATCACTCTCCGCCCGGCGCCGTGAGGCTCTCGTCCGCATCCCCGCTGCCTTTCGGCGAAACATAGCGCACATCGCTGTTCCGGGTTGCGCTGCCTGCATTGGATGTCGTCGTGCCGTTCGAGATACTCTCGCCACTTCGACCGAGCAGTGCGTTGATAAGCTCCGGGAGCAAGCCTTGGTTTTGCTGCCAGATTTTTTCAATCTGATCTTCCGGCACCGGCGAGACGCCGAGCCCTACCTCGAGGGTGATGTTCGGAATGCCCTTCTCCCAGTCGAGCCAGTCCTTAAAACCTGCGCCGTAGCGGGAGCCGTCCGCCGCCGGATCCACCAGCGCATAGCCAGTTCGGCGCGCCGCAATCAGCGCCATCGCCTTATCCTTCGCCTGCACTTCCTTGGAGGCATGCATCTGCGACCAGTAGATAATCTGCCCTTGTGCGTGGTAGTTCACGACTTCGCTGAACTTCTGCTCATTCACAAGCTTCATGATTGCCTGGGTTTCCGGCTCTGAGCCGCCCGCCGGTCCCTTGTAAAACTCTGAGGAGGCTTTGCCGCGGTTATCATTCAAATTTGCCCAGCCCTTAGTCGGGAAATTGTGATTTAAGTCAACGCCATTTACATTGTTCTTCCACTTGTTCAGATACCAGTTGTACTTGTCCTTGTTCTCTAAGAGCCCCCACGACGACCAGCTCTCAATGATTCGCTGCACCGTCTGTTGAGAGGCCGCGTTGTTCAGTCCGTCCAGCGCGCGCTGTGAAATCTGTACGCCGTCCGGATTTGCCATCGGCACGAACTGGATGCAGACTTCATTTAACGCGGTCTCACCATTTGCCCTCCGATCCAGCATCTCCCGCACCTGCCGCATCACGAGCGGCGTCGTGATATACTCGCGCGCGTGAATTGCAGCGAGCACCAGCACCTTCTTCTCTGCATTCGGGTTGCCAATCACAATGCGGTAAATGTCTCTGCCGTCCACCGTTTTCCCGATGGAATCTGTCGTGACGCCTTCATATCTGGACTTCAAGAGCTGCATATCCGCCTCAAGGCGCTGGTAGGTATACATCTCCTGCCTTGCAAAATAGAAGTCAGTCTGCACAGCAGTTGCTGTCTCCGCCGTATTGTCCGCCGTACTGCCCACAGCACCGCTACTCACCTGCGCTGCGCCTTTTTTCACAACCCCAGCCATCGCGGGCTGCGCCATTCCTGCCGCCATGCAAACTGAGAGCGCTGTCGCACACAGCCGGATTCTCCGTTCTCTCTTCATTATCCACCTCCATTTGTCGAAGCGCATTGCTGCGCGAATTTGCAATTCACTTTATTATACGACAGGGAGGCGTTACAAAATAGCGACAATTTTGTTAAGAAGCTTAGTCCTTGTGCTCCCCCACAAAGTGGAAATTTTCTTTTCCTGCGCCCTGCTCAAAGAAATATTTGATAATACCGCGATCCACATCGGAGAACGCGCCTGCCTTATAGCTGATTTCCACGCTGTCTCCCTTTCCCTGAATCATGAAAGCCTGTTTGTTTAAGGCCGTCGGCGCGAGCAGAGCCGCTTCCACACCGCGCGAAAACCACTCTGGCTCTGCGCCCTCATAGCGGCTCACGCGCATCACATCCTTCGAGCGGTGCGGCTTCCCCTCATTCTTGCCATAGCCAAAGGCAATCACACCATAGAGCTCACCTGTCATCTCTGCCTCGACCTTCTTCATGCTGTAGGTGCCGCCAATCCACCAGGTGTTGACGCCCTCCCGCTGGGCGAGCAACAGGAGATCAGCGCCGCAGTAGCCAATATGCTCGGCCGCCTTGCTGCCGTGCGGACCTGCGAGCGCAATAAAATTCTCAACGCCGCTCGAGAAAAATAAAGTCATACCCGGCCAGAGCTGCAGTTCCTCATTCGCGTGCAAGCTCAAGTTCAGTTCAAACTGCGCATTCAACGCTGCAATCCGCGCCTGTAAAACTTCCAGCGTCTCTTCCTCGACAGCCTCATCTGTAAACTGCCGCACGGTGTGCCTCTCTTCGATTGCTTCCCAAATTGTCATATTGATTTCCTCAATGATAGAGCTCCTCTCGTCTGTCCTCAAAACTCGGGAGCTTCTCGCGGACTTCGCGGAGCCGTTCGCTGTCCAGATAGACTGGAAAGACGCATTCCCCCTCGCCCGCACTTGTGATCACAACGCCCATCGGATCCACAGCTATGCTCTCCCCCATCCGTATCTTACTGTACTGGTTGGCTGCGAGCAGATAACAGGTATTCTCAATGGCGCGCGCCTTCGCAAGCGTGCGGAAATGCTCACTCTTTAAGTCACCCTTGACCCAGGCTGAGGGCATGAGCAGAATCTCCGCCCCTGCTGCGCGCTCTGCTCTTGCGACCTCCGGAAATCGGAGCCCATAGCAGACAAAGAGACCCAGCTTTCCAAACGGACTGTCAATCGGCTGGAACAGCCGATCTCCTCTCAAATAGTCATCCGACTCCCGGTAACCAAAAGCATCATAGAGATGCGTCTTCCGATACTGTCCGCGGATTTCTCCCGTATCGTCCAGAATGAGTGCGCTGTTATAACTGCGATTTTCGCTGTCCGCTATTTCCGCACACTCATAAAAGCCAAAGACTGTCCAGAGCGAAAAGCGGGCGGCGAGCTCCTGCACGCCGCGGATAAAGTTCCCGTCCCGCGGTTCCGCTGTCTCCGCGCGCCTCTCCCGCGTCATGCCGCGCGAAAACTCCACCATGCAGGTCTCCGGAAACAGAATCAGCTCCGCCTGAAAGCGCTCCCGCGCCTCCCGCATCATGGCTTCCATCTTGTCCAGATTTTTCGTGGGACTCTCAGTCACCGTCATCTGTGCAATGGCAAAGGTAGCCCGCCGCTTCATCTCAGAGACGCTCCAGAAGCTCCGACATCGGCCTTCTCTGCTCATGGAGATACGCCGGCCGCGCATTTTCCGCCCGATATCCAATGGGGAACAACGCGATCAGCTCGCACTCTGCCATCTCCGGAAAAAGCTCTTTTGCGCGGGGCGCGTCAAAATATCCAACCCAAGTAGTGCCAAGCCCCTCCGCTTCTATGGCGAGCATAATCTGCGTTGCCACAATACCTGCGTCGATCTCAGCAAAATTTTTCTGATCAAATTCTCTCACCCAGGCTTCTTTCGCAACTGCCCCAACCACAAGAAAACAAGTAGCTCCAAACGTGCAAGGCGTAATCTCTTTTGCCTTTTCAACTGCCTCCGGGCTTTCGAGCAAAAACAGGCGAAACGGCTACTCATTGTGTGCGGTCGGCGCAATGCGCGCCGCCTCCAGAATCCGATTCAGCTTTTCCGCCTCTACTTTCCGATCACTCAGTTGTCTGCAGGAATAACGTTCACGTGCAAGTTTCAAAAAATTGATTGTCTCCATACAGTCTCCTCCTCACTCTGCTTCAAGAAACTTTCTTTTTCCGATTCCAAAACAACGGAAATCCCGCGCCGAGCGCCCGGAACTTCTTTCCACTTTTCTGCTCCACCCATCCCGCAAAGCCCGCCGCATCCGCGGGCTGCAGGGCGCGCATATCGACGACCACTGCGGTCTGCGGATTGCGGAACAGGTAAAAACGCTGCTCATCCCTTGCGAGGCGCATGAGCTCCTCGTAGTGCCAGGACGCGCTGTCCTCAATCTGAATCTCCTCCTCGGCAAAGCGGTAAATGACATGCGCCTCTGCGTCGCCGCGCTGCTTTAAGACGGCATCCGCCCGCGCCTTTGCGACGGTATTCCAGCCAAGTAGCAGCCAGACACCGAGGGCAATGCAGAGCACCCGCTGCGGCGTTCCGAGCGCAGAACTGAAACCAAAAGCCGTCAGCACCGCGCCCATCGCGACTCGGCTCCAGATGCGCAATTTTTCAAATAAAAGGAACTGTGCGCGAAATAATCCCCATACAGCTTCCTCCGTAAATATGGTCTCTGTCTCGTAGCGCACGCCGCTCTCTCTCCGTTCGTCCATCGTGATTTTCCTCTTGTTGTTGTGCTGTTTTCATTTTGCTACGGTTTCCCACAAAATTCCGTGAATTTTTCGTGAATTCCCCGTCAAAGCTCTTCGCCATAACAAAAGGCATAATTGACAAAAAAGCGGACACCAAGCTGCATGGCGCGCTCATCAATCCAGAAATGCGGACTGTGATTCGGATAGCGTTTTTCTGCCACCTTGCTGCCACCGCCGAGTGCCAGAAAGCACTTCGGATTCTCATATTTTGCGAAGTCCTCGCCGCTCATGCGAATACCGCCCGTCTGCAGCTTGTCGCCAAAGATAGGCGCTGCCGCGCGCTGCGCGGTCTCCGTGCAAGCCGGATCGTTGAAGAGTGGCGGCGGCCCCGGCTCGTAGCGGACGTTTATCTCTGTCTTTGTGCTCCCGCCAATGCCGCGCGCAATCCGCTGTAAAAGTTCCGGGAAGCGCTCTCTGACCTCTGTATCAAAACAGCGGCCAGTGCCGAGCAGTACCGCACGATCCGGAATCACATTGGCACTCTGCCCCGCCTGAAACGAGGTCACGCCGAGCAGAGCTGCGATCTGCGGGTCAAATTCCCGCGCGAGCGCGCGCTGCAGTTCTTCCACAAAAAGGCAGCCCGCCGGAATTGGATCAACCGCGCGCTGTGGCGCTGCGCCGTGGCCGCCCTTGCCGCAAATTTCCACCCGAAAGGTATCCGAGGCCGCCATCACAGGACCGCTCTGCAAAGTTGCCGTCCCGACTTCCATATCGCCCCAGATATGAAGACCAATCAGCCGGTCACAGCGATGCACCAGCATATGCTTTTTCATCTGCTCTGCGCCGCTGTTCCGAATTTCCTCCTCAGCAGGCTGAAAGATAAACAAAATATCAACCGGAAGCTCTGCCTGCAGTTCCTTGAGCACACGCGCTGCTATCAAAAGCATCGCGAGATGACTGTCATGTCCGCAGGCGTGCATGACGCCCTGCGTTTCCGAGGCAAAGGGCAGACCAGTCTCCTCCTGTACCGGCAGCGCATCCATATCCGCGCGCATGCCGAGCAAGGCGCCCTTGCTCTTTCCGCCATAGAGACGCGCAAGAACCCCTGTCCCCGTCGCGCGCTCTGGCGCCAGACCAAGCGCTTGCAGATATGCCATGATCTTTTCCTGCGTCCGGATTTCCTCCCAGGATTTTTCCGGATGCGCATGAAAATCCCGTCTCAGCGCCGTGAGTTCTCCCGTATGCTGCGCCACCAGCGCAGCGATTTCTTCCTCCCGCTCTTTCATGCCGCTTTTTTCTCCCTTCCCCGCAGCATGCGGATGCCAATACTTGTTACCACAATCTCTGCCGCCGGCATTGCAAGCCAGACGCCTGTCATGCCAAAGAGTGTGGAGAAGAGCAATAGAAACGGCAGCACAAGGATAATGCCGCGGAGCAGCGACAGAGTCTGTGCCTGCTTATCCCGCGCTGTCGAGACAAAATACATAATGGTGAGCAGATTAAAGCCGAGAAACAGACAGCTTGTGAAATAGAGACGGAAGCCCCCCACGGCGAGCCGCTGCATCTCTGCATTGCCCTCGTGATTAAAGAGCGCCGTGATTTCTGCCGGAAAGCCCATGGTTGCGACATAAAAGACTGCCGAGGCAAACCCGATTGCAATCAAGGCGTCGCGGTAGGTGAGGTGAAGCTTCTCCTGGTCATTCGACGCAAAGAAG
>CALLVJ010000049.1 GCA_938010625.1 uncultured Stomatobaculum sp.
TGCGACAATAGGTTTACTCATTGCATTCTCCTTTTGAAACGCGCAAAGCGCTCAGCCTTTGTGGAATTTCTCGGTTGCGAGCTCATAAGCGCTGCCGCCCCCCGTGAAGCGATAGCTGGTGTCGTTGATGGCATTCACGAGGTCATCGCCACCCATGCCAATGATCACACAGCGCACGCCGAGTGCTCTCTCGAGATCTGCGCGCGTCATGTCGTCGAGCAGCACTTCCTCGCCGCTCCGAAATACACACTGCGGCAGGAGCAGGCGACCGCCGAGCGGCTTGCCCCGTAAGCCATCCAGTATGTCCCGCCCGGTCAAAAGGCCGGTCACGGTGATTTTCTCGCCGAAGAAGTGATTTTCAAGCGGATAGAACAGAATCTTCTTCGCAGGGAGTTTCTCTGCAACCCGCGCGAGCTCTTTTTCAAGCGATGGTGCGGCGAGGAGACCGCTGAATGTACTGACCGTCTCTTCTGTCGGCAGTGGCTTCACAGTGCGAAGCGCCTCGCCGATCTCCTCGTGCAAAAGTGTCAGCATGCCGACGCCGTTTTCAAGCTGAGGATAGCCGTCGTAACGCGAGGGCTCCGGAAGCGGCCGCCCTGCGGTCAGATAAAATTCATCCGACGCCTGGACAAAGTGAATGCCGCACTTTTTCATCGCGCGGCGCTGAATCGCTTCTATGATATCAATCGCTTTCGCGCAGTCCAGAGGCCCGAGGAGCTCAAGCTTCTCTAACTTGTCGCGGTAATTCGTGAGCCCGACCGGCACGACCGAGACCGACTGCATGAGCGGCGCATAGCGGAGCAGATCTGTGAGCGTGCGCTTTAACTCTTCGCCGTCGTTATAGCCCTTGCAGAGCACAATCTGTCCGTTCATCTGGATGCCCGCCTTGTAGAGCTTGTCGAGATAGCGGAGTTTTTCACCTGCAAAGCGGTTTTTCAACATGCGAACTCGAAGCGAGGGGTTGGTCGTATGGACAGAGATGTTAATCGGCTCCAGGCGATATTGGATAATATGCTGGATATCCGCCTCTTTCATATTGGTGAGCGTCACATAATTTCCCTGCAGGAAACTGAGGCGCGAATCATCGTCCTTAAAATATAAGGTGTCCCGCATGCCGCCCGGCATTTGATCAATAAAGCAGAAAATACAGCCGTTTGAGCAGGAGCGGTACTCGCTCATCAGACCGTTTTCAAAGACCAGTCCCGGATCCTCGCCGCCGTTCTCAATC
>CALLVJ010000050.1 GCA_938010625.1 uncultured Stomatobaculum sp.
CCAGATCGAAGAGATGAGCCAGGACGGTACCTTTGACCGCCTTCCGAAGAAGGAAGTGACGGAGCTCAAGAAGGAGCTGGAGAAGCTCGAGAAGAATCTCGGCGGCATTAAGGATATGAAGAAGATCCCGGACGCAATCGTGATCATCGACCCGAAGAAGGAGCACATCTGCGTCACGGAAGCGCATAAGCTGAACATTCCTCTGATTGGCATTGCGGACACGAACTCGGATCCGGAGGAACTGAGCTATGTGATCCCGGGCAACGACGACGCAATTCGCGCGGTGAGACTGATTGTCTCCAAGCTCGCAGATGCTGTTGTCGAGGCACACCAGGGTGAGGAGAATCGCAGCGAGGAAGTCGCGGAGGGCGATGACACGGCTGCAGGCGCAATCAAGGCGGCAATCGAAGCAAACGAGCGTTAATCAATCAGGCGAGAGGAGATAAAAATGGGCGCAATTACAGCGGCAATGGTCAAAGAGCTCAGAGAGCTCACCGGCGCAGGCATGATGGACAGTAAGAAGGCTCTCGCTGCGGTTGAGGGCGACATGGAAAAGGCGATTGAGTTTCTCCGCGAGAAGGGACTTGCAGGCGCACAGAAGAAGGCGAGCCGCATCGCAGCGGAAGGTATGGTTGCTGTTTTAGTCAGCGCAGACGGCAAGAGGGGCGTTGCAGTAGAGGTGAATGCAGAGACTGACTTTGTTGCCAAGAATGAGAAGTTCAGAACCTATGTCGGCGAGGTCGCTCAGCAGGCTCTGGATACCAATGCGGCAGATCTCGAGGGCTTCCTCGCAGAGCCGTGGAAGGCAGATACCTCTCTCACGGTCAAGGAAGAGCTTTCCACGATGATTTCCGTGATCGGCGAGAAGCTTGACATCCGCCGCTTCCGCCAGCTGAAGGAGGAGAATGGCTTCATCGAGTCCTATGTTCACGCGGGCGGCAAGATCGGTGTGCTCCTCGCAGTCGAGACCGATGTCGTGAATGATGCGGTCAGAGAGATGGCAAAGAATGTCGCGATGCAGGTCGCTGCGCTGAAGCCGCTCTATACGAGCGACGCTGAGGTCGATGCGGATTACCTTGAGAAGGAGAGAGAGATTCTTGCAGCGCAGATCCAGAATGACCCGAAGATGGCAAACAAGCCGGAGAAGGTCATCGAGGGCGCTGTGCAGGGCCGCCTCCAGAAGGAACTCAAGGAAATCTGCCTCCTGGATCAGGTCTATGTGAAGGCAGAGGACGGCAAGCAGAGTGTCGCTTCCTATGTGGCTTCGGTTGCGAAGGCAAACCAGGCAAACATCGCAATCAAGACCTTTGTCCGCTATGAGACCGGCGAGGGCCTTGAGAAGAAGGAAGAGGATTATGCCGCAGAGGATGCAGCCGCAGCCAAGTAAGCAAGCGAATCAATGAAGAATCGAGAGGGAGGCTGTCGGCTGGCAGCTTCC
>CALLVJ010000051.1 GCA_938010625.1 uncultured Stomatobaculum sp.
GTCATCGGACAAGTCGAGTGCGGTGAAATAACCGTCGCCCTCGAGCAGCGCCTTGACCGTAATATCCAGCACGGAGCCGTCGTTTTTATAGAACTGAATATAGCTTGCCGCGCTGTCCTCCTCGAGAGTAGCGACAACACCCGACAGCGAAATTGCGGCGCTGTCCAGCGTGCGCTCCGTACGGCACTCGCCAATCTTACCGTGCTTCTCATCGAAAATTTGCAGCGTATTGCCCGAGCGATCCGCAATCACCGCATAGGCGCCGTTCACATCAATCACCGGATCTTTCATCTCAAAACTCGAGGACCAGTAGATGTCATTTTTTTCACTGATATAGTTTACACCGTCTTTAGAATACTTGAGGTATCCCCGCTGAAACGGCTCATAGCCGACCAGACTGCCCTGGCTCACATCCTGCTGGTTGATGACCGCGTAGGCGTGGTACTGTTTCCGCCCCTGATACAGACTGAGCAGCACCAGAAAGAGCAGCAATCCAATGCCAACCCATACCAGCCCCCGCCAGATTTTACGCACCGACTTGGTAGCCTCTGCCATAGCTTACGACTCCTGCCTGTCCCGGTAGCGCGCAATCGCCTCGGCGAGATTTGTGACCGTCCCGTTCTCCATGATATCCTTGAGCGCCGCAATTTTTTCTGCCGACATAAATTCCTTGCCGAGCATGGGCTCATACTGCTCTGCGAGACGCAGTGCCGCTGCCTGCCGCTCCTTGCCGACTTCGTTGAGCGCATGCAGCGCCACCTCATATTCGCTCTTTTTCTGGCTGATCCGCGGTGCTGCCTCCCCGCTCAGTTCCTCTGCAATCCGCGCACGGGTTTCAGCGTCAAAGGTCTGGAGCGCCGCAATCTTTTTCTGCTGGGTCAGCTCCAGCCTCTGCTCAGCCGCTGCAATCTCAGTGTCAAAATTCCCGAGGTTATATGGCTCATCGCTCTTATCGCGCTGAATGCTGCGCTTCACGCGCCGCAGTTCCCGTGCCTTCTCGGCAAGCTCGGTCTGCATGCGCCTTCCCTCTTTCAGAATCTCCAGATAGCGGAGCTTCGACTGCGTGCCGATGACTGTATAGATACCGCCGACAATCACAATGTCCACAATATAAATCAGCACCAGCGCCGGGATGCGCCGCAACTGCTCCGGCAGTGTCAGAAAGTAAATGCCACAGGGCAATGCAACAAAAAACAGCGCTACGAACAGGAAAATCTGCAGCCACTCGGTCAGATGTCTTGGCCAGTAGAGCGCATAATATAATTTACTCCGGAATATCGCCGGAACATGCTGCTTCCGGAAGAGCTCTCGAAGCCGCCTGCCAATTTCCGCACGTGCTTCTTCAATTGGCGCTGATTCCGCGGCAATGCGCTCTTGTTTGCCAATGTGCTTTGCTCTCTCCTTCTTTGACTGCGCACGCTTCACGCTCGCCCGCTCCTCTGCAATCTCATCGTCAAAATTCGCGGCGAGCTCCTTCCGACGGCTCTGCACAGTGCGGTCAATGTTGTCCTTCAGGTTCTGCTCCTCGGCCATGAGTTCCTGCTGGCGCTCTGCTGTCTGCGCCCTTAAATCGACCTCCTGATTGCGCAATTTTTCTTCCAGAAGAACCGCCTGCTGCGCCTCTCTCAGAAACTTACTGTAATCTTCCAAACAAAGCTCCTTTCTCCTCCGCCGCATTGCATTTTTCACGTATTTCCGCTACCATAAAAAAAATCCTGCAACCACGGAGGTATTCCTATGTTTCGTCTCTCCGGAAAATGTGTTCAGCATACCAAAATCCTACGCAGCGCTGTGATCAGCGACGAGAACAGTCAGAAAAGCCGCACCGAAAAAGTGCTCGGCGCCGTGACAGCGCTCGCCTCCGAATTTGACCTTCCGTCGCCGCTCTGGCTCGACAAAAACATACGCGAATTCCAGAGGCGCTCCCGCACGCGTTTCTCTGCCGATAACTTTCTGGAAGCACTTCCCTTTGACTATTTCGAAATTGAAGTCCTCGAGGAGTGAATCTCAGAGCGCTGCCAGCATATGGAGTGTGAGCGCAAGGAAATTCTCAATCGCCTGCGCTTCAAATGCCGCATAGTTTTCTGTTGCCGTCATATCCGCCTGGTCGGAAATTGCGCGGATCACGAGATAGGGCACGCCGTACAGATAGGCCGTATGCGCAATCGCGGCACCCTCCATCTCGCAGCAGATTCCGTGAAAATCCCGGTACAGCTCCTCCTTCTTTTCCCGGCTCGAGACAAAAAGATCGCCCGAGAGTACGCGCCCCGTGTGGACCGTGACGCCGGAAGAGAGTTCTTCTTCACAGGATTTTGCGAGTTCCAAGAGTCTTTGATCCGCCGGAAATGTACTCGTCTTCATTCTCGGAATACAGCCCTTCTCATAGCCAAAGGCCGTGACATCAAAATCATGTTCCTGACAGTCTGTCGAGAGCACCACATCGCCGAGCTTCGCCAGCGGCGAATTGACATGGCTCGTGATGACGATGACCGATGCCCCCGCCTCCCGTGCCGTGCGTACGGTATCAAGAAGCTCGAGGGTCGCCCCCGTATGCGAGACGGCGATCACAACGTCCCGCGCCGTCAGCAGCGATGCGGAGGTCACCTGCTGATGCGCGTCGCTGTATGCCTGCACAATCATGCCGAAGCGCAGGAAGCGCGTCTCGATGTCGCGGCAGACAGTGGCGGAGTTGCCGAATCCGTAGACGGCAATGCGCCGTGCCGCGCGGATAATGTCAACGGCGCGCTCGACCGCCGCATAGTCGAGCAGCTTCAGCGTATCCATGAGTCCGTCCGTAATGTTGCGAAAGACCTTCTGCACAACCTTCTCGCCCGTATCCGCGCTGTCGATGTCCTGATAGACGGTCTCCGCCTGTGTATAGAGTTCAGCTGCAAGCGCGATCTTGAAACTCTGCAGACCGCTGAACCCGAGTTTTTTGCAGAAGCGCGAGATCGTAATCTCGGAGCTGCCGACTTCTGCCGCAAGCTCTGAGATCGTCTGCTCCATGACCTCGCTCACATGCGCCGCCACATAATCCGCAATGCGCTTCTCCGTTCGTGTCATATGCGCATAGCAGCCGCGCATCACGGGCAACGGCAAATGTTCCGCCGTCATCGTTCCACTCTCCTCCATTGCTGTTTTTAACATTATAGCAAAGATCGGCAAAAAAAACACCTCCCGCAAAAATCTGCTGCGAAAGGTGTCCGACAAAGCTCAAGCTTCTTCGAGGCCGGCAAGGATCGCCCGAATCTCCCGCTCCTCTGCCTCCGTGAGCACCGTCCCCGGTGCGCGCGTACAGGTGGATATGGGCAGACCTGTCGCCCGCACTGCCGCCTTCATGCCTGTGATGAAGAGCGGCGTTACATCGTAGATCCGCATCAGCCCCGCAATCTTCTCTGCACAGCGAACCGCTGCTGCAAGATCGCCGCTCTCGTAGGAGCTGTGCATCCGGACGAAGAGTTCCGGCACGACGTTCGTGAGCCCGCAGAGAACTCCATCACCGCCCGAGATACGGTTCACGATGTAGTATTCGTCAAAGCCAGAGAGCACAGAAAAGCCTGGGCGCACAGGCTTTACCG
>CALLVJ010000052.1 GCA_938010625.1 uncultured Stomatobaculum sp.
GAGTCGGGCGATCTCCTGAGCCTCCTTTTCGTGAAGACGACAGAGGGCGATTACCTCTACTGTGAATTTGTCGGGGACATGGCCGATGATACGCAGCTTGTCGCAGTGAATCTGGCGGATATGAGCGAAAATACAGAGCTTAGTGCCCCCGGCCTCTGCACAGGCTTTGACCTGCAGCAAGCCGTGAATCCAGCTTCGCTTTTTCTAGAGGCGCGTCTCGACACGCTGAGCACGCTGACAGCCAGTCTTCCGGTTTCTGTTGGACAGGCAGGCAAGCTTGAAACACGCGGCGTGTATCAGTATGGCGGTACGGCTGAGCTTCACACGAAGAAGGTGGTTACACTGTCTCTTGTGAAAGATGGGCAGGAGACTGGTGAGACCGCAGAAATTCCGGCGGACACAAAGTTCTGTTTCCTTGCAGGCGATGGCAAGAGCTATGTGGATTTTCGCCTCGAGGACGGCAGAGAGGTCCGCGTGCACATCCGTTATACAGAGGGCGGTGCGCCCGAGGATACTTCGCTCTGGACGATTGAGAACAAGTATCCTGACAAGGATATTTTTTCAGGCATGCGATACGCAGGTTGAAAAACGCGTTGCGGCGTCAGGAGAGGAGATGCGCAGAGAATTCTGAATGAGAGGAGGTGGCATGAGAAAACAGGTACAGAGGGCACTTACTCTGAGCATTGTCTTGCTTGCGCTCGGCACGGCGGGTTGCGGGCAAAAGGCGGCAGAATCTGTGGAGACAACTGCTGGCAGAGGGAGCAGCGCGTCCGCTGACAGTACTGTCGCACAGGCGGATGCAGCCGGCGAGGCGCCAGAACAGGTGACAGTTTTGATTGACTATCTGCATTCGCCACGGGAGACAGTGGAAGAGCAGACGGGGCTTGCGGGGACACTGGAAGAGAAGTACAGGAATCCGGATTGGGCGGCCATTCCCGAAGTGCAGGACAGTGCTTTCCCGGGTCTGCACAGGGCGGTGCAGGCATATATGGCAGAGCAGAGCGCGGCGCTCAAGGCCTTTTCTGCAGAGCACCAGATGAATTCTGATGCGCGTTACGCAGGTGATGTGCAGCTTTGCCGAAGTGACAGCAGGTATCTCAGCTTTGTGCGGGGCACAGAAGACGTGATCGCCAATGCTGCGGGTTATACCTACGACAGCCAGACGGGCGAGCGCCTGAAACTTACAGACGTCATTACGGATGAGGGACAATTTGACAGCGCTCTTGATGCCGCGTTGCGCGAGCGCGACAAGGCAAAGCTCGCGGAGGCGACAAAGCTTGCCTATCGCGGTGATCAGCTGGTCTGGGCACTTGGCAATGAAGGTCTGGAGCTCTATCTCTCTGACCCGGACAGTGCATATCTCTTTACCCGGGTCGTGCTCTCGTATGAGCGCTTCCCGGATCTTTTCCCGGCAGCTGTGAGACAGCGTCCGGCACAGTATGTCGCGGCGCTTGCGGCGGGCGGCGAGAGCCGGCTTGACGGAAAGACCCTTCTCTGCAAGATGGTCGATACCAACGGACCGTTTTTCGTGAGCTTGGATGGACAGGAAGTATCAACGAAGATTGCGGCGGGTACGGGAGAGCTGGATGCCCTTCTGTTTGCTAAGACAGACGAGGGCGATTATCTCTATGCCAGTTTTATCGACGATGCGTCGGACAGATGGACTTTTTGGGAACTGAATTTGCAGACTGGCGAGACGAGCACGGACTTTGGAATTCCACTCGGCAGTACAGGGTTCAACCTGCAAAATGCTGTGAATCCGGAATCCATTTCGCTGTTCACATGGAGAGACACACTCAGCACACTACCGGCAGATTTTTCGATGGCAGTCCGCACAGGCGGCAGGCTTGAGGTACTCGATGCGCCTTATTCCTTTATTGGAGCAGAACAGTTGCGCTCCAAACAAGCCTTCACCTTCCCGGTGGTGCAGGCAGGCAAAGAGACCGGCGAGACTATGGAAGTTCCGGCAGACAGCAGATATTATTTTGTCGCGAGCGATGGCATGAGTTATGTGGACTTCAAGCTGGATGGCGGTCAGACAGTCCGGGTGAAAATCAAACGGGTTGGCAAAGCAGCAGCAGAGAGCAGTGCGCGCTGGGAGCTCGAAAATCAGACGCCGGAGGGTGCTGCTTTTAGCGGCATCAGCTATGGCGGATAATTCTTACAGAGCTTAATTTTGCTTACGGTTTTCTGAATGTTATTTGCTTGCGTCGCTGTTTCTTCTATACTGTTTGCGATACGCGCGAAGAGTCGGAGGCCGGGATGAGAGCTGTAGAGGTTCAGGGAACCAAAAAACGTCTACGGACAGTGGGACTTCTCACTGCCCGTATTGTTTTAGCGGGACTTGTTTATGCTGCATTTTTGCAGTTGACGGGTATTGGCATACCCTGCGTGTTCCGCCTGGTGACAGGGTATCGCTGCCCGGGCTGCGGCATGACGCACGCCGCGATGGCACTGCTTCACGGACAGCCCCGCACAGCATGGCGGGAAAATCCGCTGAGCCTCACAGTCATGCCGCTCATGCTGTTTTATGGCATGTATCGGGCAAAGGTTTATGTCCAGACTGCGCGCACAGACTTCAAGGGCTGGGAGCTTCTGTTTCTCGGCTTCCTCTGGGTTGTCGTTCTGCTGTTCTGGCTGCTCAGAAACTTGTAGGCATCAAGTTGGATGGAGAAGGGGGAGGAAAACGATGTTTTGTCCAAATTGCGGCACAAAGATTGTACCCGGGGCAAAGTTCTGCCCGAACTGCGGGCAGATGGTAGACTTTGCTTCGGAGAGCACTGCGGGTGACGGCACAGCTGCGAACAGTGAAGCGGAGCAGCAGGCGGAAAACACTGCGGGAGAGAGTACAGCTGCGAATAGTGAAGCGGAGCAGCAGACGGAGAACACTGCCGGGGGTGAAGCGGAGCAGCATACGGAAAGCACTGCGGATGCGGAACGCGAAAAGAGCCAGCTGGAGCGCGACGCCGAGGCAGCTGCGCAGCGCGCACGGGAGGCTGCGGAAAAGACCGGGCAGGAGGCACGCCGCGCAGGGGAGGACACTGCGGCGTATGCCAGGGAAAAAGCAGAGCAGGCTGGAGAGGAAGCACAGCGGGCTGCGGACAGCGCTGCGCGTGCGGCGCGCGAGACGGCAGATGAAGCTGCGAGGCAGGGCGAGAGGTTAAAGCAGCAGTGGACGCCAGGCAATATGGAGCGCCTGGCGGCGTTAGCGCCGCTCTCGGCCTTCGCCGCTGTGGTGATCGGCTACTTGCTGTACTTTTTGCGAGGTCTTGCCGTTACGGTGTTTGCGCGCATTTTGCCACTCTACGGACTTGCTTATAGCCTGTCCGGTGTTCTTGGAATTGTTTTCAATGTAAGCAAACTGCTCTTCTGCCTGCTCGCGCTCGCCGGCGTTGTGGCGAGTGTGCAGCTCTACGGCAAGAAGGAGAAGCAGACGACCGGCATGGCAGTGTGCCTCGGCGCCAATGTGCTCGCGCTGATTATCTTGTTTCTCCGCTTGGTCGGCAAGGGGAACATCTTCTTTACGATCCTCAGCATTGCGCTGGCTCTCTTTGCACTCGACGCGCTGTCCCGCGTGTTTCTGCGCGGCACTGGCGTTGCGTCGGAAATTCAGCCGAGTGAGGACTTTGCGGCCCTCAAGGGGTTTGCCGAAAACCCGCAGGAAAAGATGGGACAGTTTGCAGCGGAGATGAGCGGCGCAAGTGCAGGGGCAACACCTGTCACCAGGGAAATACTGGATCCGAGCAAATCCTTTTTTGACGGCAGCGGGCTTGAGTATTTCGTCATGAACCTGGTCGGTGGACTGCTCTGCCTGGTTACCCTTGGCATCGCGAGTCCCTGGGTCATTTGCTATCTGGTAGGCTGGGAGCGAAAACACAGCGTCTACAGCGGAAGACGGCTGGTCTTTAACGGCACAGGCATGCAGCTTTTCGGCAAGTGGATTATCTGGTTCCTGCTGACCATTGTGACCTGCGGTCTCTATGGCCTCGTCATGGGACTCAAGCTGGAACAGTGGATTCTGAGTCACACTTCCTTTGCCGATGAAGCGGGAGATATGAATACCTCGGAGGTATTCCCGAATTCCGGCTTTGACGGCAACACCTTTGAGTGGATCGGCTACAATCTGGTTATGAATTTACTGGGTGCAATTACCTGTGGCATTGCACTTCCGTGGGTTATTTGCAGCTTTAACAAGTGGTATGCGCCGAATGCCCGGATTAACGGCAAGCACCTGCAGTTCGAGGCGAGCGGCGCCGAACTCTTTGGGCAGTATATTGTGGTGCTGCTGCTGACTTTGGTGACCTGTGGAATTTACGCGCCCTGGGGCTATGTGAAACTGCACCGCTGGTATGTGTCTCATGTCAGAATTGCGGATGCAGTCTGAGCCACAAAACTGAGTTATTTGACGGGAAGAGCGCGGTGCAAACCGCGCTCTTCCATTCGGAATACAATCTTTTCCGGGCAGTCATTCGGCAACATGTTGAAAAGAAGGAAGCGACCGAATCACAAATTGGATAAAAGAGAGTAAGAATTCTGAATCTCTTCGGAGATGAAGCGAGAGAAAACACAAGACTTTTGTGCAGAGTCACCAGAAGACACAAGCTGTTGTAACGAAATTGTAACTTCTCGTAACAGGAACAACTCTTTTTTTTCGGGCAGATTATGTTATACTTTTCTTAATATTGCGATTGATTGCATACAATCCGTCGCAAGAACCTGAAAATCAAATTTGTTCTAACATGAAGATAGAGAAGAGCGGACGATGAGTGTGAGAGACGATAAGGGGAGTCACTATTACAGGCAGCGGCAGAGGAGAATCCGGGAGCGGAAGCAGAGAGCCATGATAGGAGCGGCGGGAGCCGTTCTTATCATTTCCCTTTCGGTTTTCGGAATTTCCCGCATTGTACAGGCGGGCAAGCGAAACCAGACCGGCACGGCGGTTGCAAGTACAGAGAGCAATGAGAAGTTAAAAAGCAGTTGTCAGATCAACGATGTCGATATTTCCGGTATGACCAAAGAGGCGGCGCGGAAGGCTGTTCTGGAAAAGTACAAGTGGAATCTCTGGGTCTCAGAGCATGCGCCGGCGGAAACCGCAGCGGATAGCAGCGAGGTGGAGAATAGCGGCGCAGAAACGACGACGGCTGCGGAAAATGAGACGACATTGGCTGCGAAGGTTTCCTCAGACGATGCGTATGCAGTCTCGGATATCCTCAAGGTGAAGCTTGAGAAAGTGCTCAAGGAAATTTATGACGAGGGCGACAAGAAGGAAGATCACCGCTATGTGCTGGATGCCGAGGGGCTGGATGCAGAGATCGCTGCTGAAGTGCAGAATATCACGAAGAAGTGGAATCGCAGCGCAAAGAATGCAGAGCTGAAGAGTTTTGATGCGGCGACCAACCGTTTTGCGTATACGGACTCTGCAGATGGCTATCAGGTCGATGAGACTGCGATGGCAGATGCTATCAAGAGTGCAATGAATCACCAGAATTACGATGCAGTGCTCCAGCTGAAAGGCGCTGTCACAGAGCCAACCATGACGACAGCTGAGGCGAAGGAAAAGTATCAGGTGATTGCGACCTACACGACAACTGCGACCAATAATGCCGACCGCAACAATAACCTTCGTCTTGCCTGCGAAGCTCTGGACGGCAAGATTCTGAAAGTCGGCGACGAGTTCTCCTTTAACCGTACGACTGGCAACAGGACATTGGAGCGCGGCTACAAACCTGCCGGTGCGTACCAGATGGGCAAGGTCGTGCTGGAGCCTGGCGGCGGCGTGTGCCAGGTCTCTACAACCCTCTACAATACAGTCATCAAGGCAGGGATCATGCCGACCGAGCGCCACGCGCACACGTTTGCGCCGACTTATGTGACGCCGGGCGAGGACGCAGCAGTCAGCTATGACGGCTACGATGGCCCGGATATGAAATTCATCAATACGACCAAGTATTCAATGGCAATCCGCGCAAAGTTTGATCCGAAGGCAAAGACCGTGACAGTCTCGCTGGTCGGCATTCCGATTTTGGACGACGGCATCACGATTTCGATGGTCTCGAAAAAGCTTGAAGACATGGACAACGGCGGTGTGGAATATGTCGAGGACACGACGCTGCAACCGGGCGTTGAGAAGAAGATTGCGGACGGCACAATCGGCAGCCGCTGGGTCACGAACATTGTGACCAAGAAAAACGGCGAGGTGACTTCGGATGAGTTCTTCCACAATTCAATCTACAAGGGGCACTCGAAGAAGATTGCGTGCAATACGAGCGGCAAGGTCACGGCGACGCAGGCGGCAAATGCGATGACCATCACGGAAAATACTGATACAGCGGCAGCACAGGTGACAGCAGCGCCGACAGAGGCTGTGAATCCGGGCAAGGCGGCAGAGAGTGCGGCGAGCAAGGTTGAGCCGAAGAACAGCGAGACCAAGGCAGTTGAGACTACAAAGAACGCAGAGACCAAGGCGCCGGCGGCTGAGACCACAAACGGACCGGGCGCGAATCTCTCGGAGGGACCGACAGTGGCGCCCTCCGCGGAGGAGACCGTGCAGGCGGCACCACAGAATTAAAAACGTGTACACCATAAGATACATGAAATAGGCAGTTGCGCATTGTTTTTTGGCGCAACTGCCTGTTATAATATTATCAGACGCTTGAAAGATTCAGAAACGGGTGTTTCTGAGTTCCAATTTCAGTTGGGAGGTATCACATGGCAAGAAAATGGAAAACCATGGATGGAAACCAGGCGGCGGCGCATGCGTCTTATGCGTTCACCGACGTCGCGGCAATCTATCCGATCACGCCTTCTTCTCCGATGGCTGAGCACACGGATGAGTGGGCAACACAGGGTCTGAAGAATATCTTCGGCCACACAGTTCAGATCACGGAGATGCAGTCTGAGGCAGGTGCAGCAGGTGCCGTTCACGGCTCCCTCGTTGCAGGCGCTCTGACCACGACCTACACCGCATCCCAGGGTCTTCTTTTGATGATCCCAAACCTTTACAAGATTGCAGGT
>CALLVJ010000053.1 GCA_938010625.1 uncultured Stomatobaculum sp.
TATCATACCTTATCCGGGTAGTTCTGATTCCCGCTGCGATGCCCGGCGTATATAACAGTGGCATTTACCAGGAGGTTGGTGGGGAAGTTCATTGCGAGAATTGCCGTCAAACATGCGTGCGTACATCCGACATTTTTAGGAATATAATGCTGCATGTAAGCGCCCCAAGAATATAGAAGCAGCAGGAGGCAAGAAGCACAGGAACGTTCAATTCCCCGGTAATTGAGCTGCTTCCCATCCCATAGATCAGCATTGAATACGGAATGGCATAATAAGCACCTTTGACGGTTAGCCAAAGACCGGCAATGCTCCCTACAAAAGCAAGTGAGATGGGAACGGCGAAGGAGCGGAAGATCATCGACAACATACTCTGCACAGCACTGACGGCAGTGAGGCAGACAGCGGCACTTAGCATCCGCATCCAGAACAGTTCGGGCACATCTCCGGGAAGTCTCAGTATAATTTTGCCGGTGAAAAGATAGATGAGAGCAATCCACAAAATGCAGACGGATGAGAGAAGAACAGCCGTCATCCACTTATCCTTGACCAGTTTTTCGGGTGTGGTGACTGTCAGAATCAGGTTCCAGTTGCTGTCCTGATGCTCCATCCGCCACAGTAGGCTGCAAAGAATCCCAACCAGAGGTGCGAGGAAAAATATCCCCAGAAACAGGGACTGCTGCGTCCAGAGATCTTCCCAGGTGTTTTGCAAAACGCCCTGATTCTGCGTGAAATTGAAGGTCCCGATTACTGCCGAAATCAGCGGAATCAGAAGAAAAGGAATCCATATGGGATTGCGCTTCAGTTTGATCAGTTCCACCGGCAGTCCGCTGTGAACGGACTTGGATGCCTTGTACCTGCCTGCGCCTATGCTGAGCGTCCCGTGTTCAGTTTTGGTAAAAAGATACAGACCCAGCAGGAAAATACCGAAAAGGTAAACCAGTGCTGTCAGAATCTCAGACAGCGTGATCTGACGGAGAAATAGCGTTACGGTTCTCGATGCCCTCTGATAATCCATACCGATAGGATTCAGAGAGAGGAGGACGGACCATGGAGTCCAGGCCTTCGTGCTCACATAGGCAAGAAACAGACCCGTCAGAGTGCCGCCGAAGCCGATCGAAAGCGCCGCGAACTGACTGGGAAACAGGAGAGACAAAAGGCATTGTAGCTGATAGACAATCATTCCGCTGACCAGCTCTGCCAGGAATGTGATTCCAATCAGAGAGAACGGAATATTGCCCTCATATCCGAGCTTGACACCCATCAGAATCACCATTCCCATCTGCAACAAGCAGAACAAGGCCAGATGGATGAATCCATAGAGAAGCTTGCCGAGATAGATGGATGCTCTGCTTTCCAGCGTCGGCAGGAGATTCCACATGTTACCTTTATGTTCCATGTCCACCGACTGACTGGCAATGACAGCCATCAGGACAGACAGAATCAGGGTATCAATCAGCGGAATGGCATAGAACACATTGTACCATGTCTGCCGGTCGGGAGAATTTCCGCGAAACAGATAGAAATAATTCAACACAACAGCTATCACAAGCAGTAAAAGAGAGTGCTTATGTCGGGATTTTTTGAACTCAACGGAGACCAGCTTTGGAATTGTGGAAAGCAGATTCATAAGGACTCCTTCCCGCCGGTCATTTCAAGAAATACATCTTCCAGATTGTCTCCGTGGGTTTCCAGATCGGTAAGAGATCCCTGGTAGAGCATACGACCGTGATGGATGATGCCGACTTGATCAGCCATCTGTTCAATCTCGCTGAGGAGATGGCTGGAAATAATGACAGTCATGTTCCTTTCTTTCGGGAGGGAACAGATCAACTGACGCATTTCTTGGATTCCGGCAGGGTCGAGACCGTTGGTCGGTTCGTCCAGAATCAGTAGCTTCGGATTCCCCAAGATCGCCATAGCGATACCGAGCCGCTGCTTCATTCCGAGAGAATAGTTGCTGAGCTTCTTATCGCGTTGGTCATAGAGGCGTACGGTCTTCAGAGCAGAGCTGATTTCTGCTTCACTGACCCCTTTCAACTTCTGTATAATCTGCATGTTCTCAAGACCGGTCAGGTGTCCGTATCCGCCCGGATTTTCAATCAGGCTCCCTGTCCGGCGAAGAATGGAAAGTCTGTTTGCGGAATTCATAACCGTTCCAAAGAGTTTGATGCTGCCCTGGCTCGGATGAATCAGCCCGAGAATCATCTTGAGCGTTGTGCTTTTGCCCGCTCCGTTTGGCCCGAGAAAGCCGTAGACACAGTTCTCGGGAACAGCCATGGAAAGATCGTCCACGCGATAGGTTTTACCGCTCTGTTTACTCAGGTGGTTCGTCTCCAGGATGTAGTTCATCGTATTCTGTCCTCCTTGTTTGTCTTACAAGGACAGGATATCCAGTGAAGACTATGCGAACCTTGTGCTTACCTTATGCTTACATTAAGAAAGTGCAAAAGCCTTGGGAGAAATGTCAGGATACCGTATAGTAAAAGCACCGCATATTTACGGCGTTTCAATCAGCGAAAAAACAGATTCGGGAGGATCCATAGATGGATAGGAGCGAATGCAGGATATTAACGATAGATGATGAAAGGGAACTGACAGACATTGTAACGGCGCTGCTCAAAAGAGAACATTATTCGCAGGTCGATGTTGCCGGAAGTTGCAGTGAGGCGAAAGAAAAACTTCGAAAACAGCACTACGATCTGATCCTGCTGGATGTCATGCTGCCGGACGGGAATGGATTTGATTTCTATGCACAGATGAAAGAGACGGGGTATCTGTATGATGTGCCGGTGATCTTTTTGTCTGCGAGGGATGAGGACACAGCGCGTTTAAAAGGACTGGGACTCGGCGCGGATGATTACATCACCAAGCCCTTTCTTCCAAAGGAACTGCTGCTGAGAATCGGAGCGGTACTGAGACGAACCTATCATTTTGAGGAGAAGGGACAGTCTGCGCGTCTGGGGCAAACGCTTGTCTCAATGGATGCCGGTACGGTTACACGGAAGGGGAAGGAGACCGCGCTGACTGCAAAGGAACTGGCGCTCTTTCAAATTCTTTTCCGAAACCGGGGAAAAATCGTTACAACAGACGCTCTGTGTGACGCCCTCTGGCCGGACGGCAGTTTTGGCTTGGAAAGTTCGCTGATTGTCCACATGCGCCATTTGAGAGAAAAGGTAGAGGCAGAGCCGTCAAAACCAAAATATCTTATCACGGTACGGGGGCTTGGCTATAAGTTGGAGAAGGAATCATGAAGCGAAAAATGGGAAATAGGCTGCAGCTGTTTACGGGAATTGTGCTGATAATGATTTTGCTTCTCTTTACGGATTTACTGATCTTCGGGCTTGCGGTGATTCGATATCATTCGGTCGATTATGAGAATCCGCCGGAGATACTGACACATCTGTCAGTAAACAACGGAACGTATGAGTTGGATGAGCAAGAAGCGGAAAGTCTTTTGAAGCATCGGCAGTTTGCCATGCTATTGGACAAGGATGGAAACATTTTGTGGAGCGAAGCGCTCCCCGAAGAGCTCAGAAAAACTTATACATTGCAGGATGTCGCCAAGTTTACCAGGTATTATCTTGAGGACTATCCGGTTCGCACCTATGTTTTCGAGCAGGGCTTGCTTGTAATCGGAGGAAATAAAGATCAGGTATGGAAATATACATTTGAGTTTGATGTGAACCTGATAAACTACCTTTCGAAGATGTTTCCTCTGCTGTTTCTGACCAATATCGTTGTGCTGGTGGCGGTTCCGACCCGGATACAGAAGCGACGCGCAAAGCAAAGGGAAGAGGAGCGCACAGAGTGGATTGCGGGAATATCACATGATATTCGCACACCGCTTGCAATTGTTCTGGGCAACGCGGAAATGATAGCCGCTTCAACCCGGGAGGAAGAGGTCGGGCAAAGAGCGAAAACCATTGAGATGCAGGGAATCCGGCTCCGTCGGCTCGTGGATAATTTGAATCTTTCCAGCAAACTGGAGTTTGGCGCAGGGAAATTTGAAAAAAAGAAAGTTAGAATCAGCCGATTCCTCCGAAAGACCCTCACAGAAATCATGAACCAGACGGAGGATGACAGGTATCGGTTCACACTCGAAATCGAGGACAGTCTTCAGGATTTGGAACTTTACTTTAACGAAGATTTGGTGGAGAGAGCGGTCATGAATTTGCTTTATAATGCGATTCGGCATAATGCGGACGGATGCAAGATCGAAATGAGGCTGTATCAGGATCGGAAAAATCATGTCTTTCTGGAACTTAGTGATACCGGAAAAGGTGTATCAAAAGAATTCCTGAGCAGACTGAACAGCAGTAGCTATGAGTGGGAGTCCGGCACCGGGCAGCATGGTCTGGGACTAAAGATTGTCAAACAGGTAGCGGATTGGCACCGCTGGAAACTATTCTTTTCAAAAGGCGAA
>CALLVJ010000054.1 GCA_938010625.1 uncultured Stomatobaculum sp.
TCGGCGCGGCAGCCTCTGCCGACGCATACTTCTGAATCGCGTCGAGGCGCGTCGCCGGAACATAGAAATTGTCGCCATCCTTGTATTCAATTTTGATATAGTCCCGCGCAACGCCGTCAGTCTCTATCTTCTCGACCCCGCGGTAAATGCCGAGGCCGTTCTCCTCGTGCACCACATAGTCGCCGACCGAGAGTTCCGAAAGCGCAGAGATCCGGCTGCCCGCCTGTTCTGCCTTCCGCTTCCGCGGCTTCTTTTCCTTCCGCCGTCCAAAGAGATCGCTCTCGGTGAGCAGCGCAAAGCGGAGCAGCGGATATTCAAAGCCGCGGTGTAGTTTTCCCTGTAACAGCAATATGCTGCCTGCCTGCGCCTTGGGAAGAGTTTCTGTTTCCTCCTCCGGACAGTATGCCGAGAGTTCATAGCTCCTGAGATCCTCGGCGAGCCGCCTTGCCCTGGTTCTGGACGGCGTCATCAGAATGACTGCCCAGCGCTCTCTCTGGTAGCGCCTGAGATCTTCTAGCAGCAGCTCAAAGTTACCGGGGAAGCTCACCACTGTTTTGGCGGCAATCGAGAACTCGCTGCGGATCAGAAAGTCCGGTATGCGTATATCCAGCCCCGCGAGACACACAGTCCTGCTGCTCTGTAAATCCTCCCAGAGCAGATCTGCCGGTACAATCGCCTCTCTTGCCTGTTGTGCCTCTGCCTTCCCCTCCGCGCTCTCGATGTATTCCCGCTCTACTTCGCGCGCTCTCTCTAAAAGCCGCGCCGGTTCATCCAGAACGATGAGGCTCTGCCCTCCCGAAAAATAGCGCAAAAAGGAAGCGCTGCCGCCGAGCAATTCCTCCTGCGCCGGGTACACGCTGACACTCTCTGCGGGTTCTGTGGAGCGCTGGCTCTCCATGTCAAAGTAGCGCATCGAGTCGATTTCATCATCCCAGAGTTCAATCCGCACCGGTGCGTCTCCAGTGACCGGGAACACATCCAAGATACCGCCGCGCACTGAAAACTGGCCGCGCCCATTGACTTCGGCATTCCGCTCATAGCCGAGCGCCGTGAGCTCTTTGACAGTCTCGCTGAGATTCAGCCGGTCGCTCTCTGTAATCCGGAGACAGCGGCGCAAAAAACGCTCCGGCGCCTCCAGTTTGTCCATCAGACCATCAATGGTGGTCACAACAAAACCGCTTCTGTTCTCTGCAATGCGGCGGCGAATGTCTATCCGGAGCGCCGAGAGCTCATTGCTGCGCACATCCGCCGCGAAAAAAAGCAGATCCTTTGCGGGATAGAGCAGGGCATCAGCGCCAAAACTCTGGAGGTCTTCCTGCAATTCCCGCGCCCTCACTTCATCATAGGTCACAAAGAGTTTCAGGGGGTATTGCGCCCCGCAAAGCGCCTCGGCAAACTGTCCCTTTGCAGCGTCCGCAAGCCCGCTCACCAGCACCGGCCCCTCGCCGCGCAGAAGTTTCTCCTCGAGCCCCTGATAGACATCCAGAGCCTGCAGAGGATTCTGAAATCTGCTCATCACCCTTTCTCTTTCCGGTTCACCTTGTTCATGGTCTGGTCAACCCCCTCTTCGAGAATGGAGAGCACAGCATCGGCGGCAGCGCTGTAAGCCTGCTCCATCTTCTCCGCATCCTCGCCCTTTGCGCGCCCCAGCACATAGTCTGCGAGATCAAAGCCCTCCGGCTTGCTGCCTACACCGACGCGAACGCGGACAAATTCTCCAGAACCCAAATTTGAGATGATCGACTTCAAACCGTTGTGCCCGCCGGCGCTGCCGCTCTTCCGGATCCTTAGCCTGCCCTCCGGAAGAGCAATGTCGTCCGAAATCACGAGAATGTGATCCGGCGTCACGCGGTAAAAGGAAGCCGCGCTGAGAAGGCTCTCTCCCGAGAGATTCATATAGGTCTGCGGCTTTAAGAGCAGCAGCTTCTCACCCGCATGAATGGCTTTCCCGGCGAGTGCCTTATACTTCTTCTCCCAGTTTGAAACCTCCAGGCGCTCTGCGAGGCGGTCAATCACCTCAAAACCCGCATTGTGTCTTGTCTTTTCATACTCCCGCCCTGGATTTCCCAGTCCCGCTATGATATACATAACTCTCTCCTTCCAGACAGCGAAAACAGGGGCCTTGCATATGCAAAGCCCCCGCTCCTGCCTGTTGTAATACTCCTGGCGATCAGTCCTCCTTAGAAAACTCATCCTTGCCGACGCCGCAGAGCGGACATACAAAATCCTCCGGAAGATCCTCCCACTTGGTGCCTGCTGCAATGCCGTTATCCGGATCTCCGGTCGTCTCATCATAAACGTAACCGCAAACGTTGCAAATATATTTCATCTCAATTCTCCTTTCAGCCTGCGCGGTGCCGCGCCTGTGTAGCCGATTGTACTCTATGTATTCACACTCCGCAAGTTGT
>CALLVJ010000055.1 GCA_938010625.1 uncultured Stomatobaculum sp.
GGCGATGAGATTGTCGGCTTTGTGACGCGCGGCCGCGGCATTACGATTCACCGGACAGACTGCATCAACATTTTGTCGCTGCCGGAGGCTGAGCGCGAGCGCCTGATTCCGGCGGAGTGGCAGGTGCCGGAGGGCGAGGCGACAAAGTATCTCGCGAGCATTCGTGTGATTGCGCACAACCGCACAGGTCTCTTTGTCGACATCACCCGCGTTTTTACTGAGCGAGGCATTGACATCAAGGCAATTAACACGCGGACTTCGAAGCAGGACATTGCGACGATGAATCTGAGCTTTGACATTGGCTCGGCAGAGGAACTTCGCTCTCTGCAGGATAAAATCCGGCAGTGTGAGGGCATCATTGACATTGAGAGGGTTTGAGCGATGGGAGAGAGCAGACTTTCCATTCTGTGCATGACGCTTGGCATGGTGGAGACAAATTGTTATCTGATCTGGAACAAGGAGAGCAGGGAAGCCATATTGATTGATCCCGCGGACGATGCTGCGCAGATTGAAAAAATCATCCGGGAGCGGGAGCTCTCGCTGCAGGCACTGCTTTTGACCCACGGACATTTTGACCATGTGCTTGCGGCTGCTGCGCTGCGGAAGATTTTTTCAGTGCCGCTCTGCGCCGCCGAGACCGAGGCTGAGACCCTGCGGAATCCGGAGCTGAACGGCGATGCGCGCTGGCTGCAGCAGGGACTCTCGCTGACGGCAGACCGCTTGTTTCACGACAAGGAGAATCTTGCGTTTCTCGGCACGAAAATCGAAGTGCTCTTTACGCCGGGGCACACAGAGGGCTCCTGCTGTTACTATTTCCCGGCAGAAAAGCTGCTTTTTTCGGGGGATACCCTGTTCCAGGGCTCCTTCGGGCGGGTCGATCTGCCAGGCGGCAACATGACGAGCTTAAAGCACTCACTGGATCGCTTATTCAAGCTGCCGGCTGACACCTTGGTGTTTCCCGGACACATGGGGCAGACCAGCATTGGCGAAGAACAGAAGAGCAATCCGATAGTTTACTACTGAGACGGGCGGAAGCAGATGATATCGTTACAATTACGGGATGTGCCCTTTGAGCAGGACGTCCGCGAACTTTTCATGGCGTTTTTTCCGGGAGAGACTTTCAGTCATGTGCCGGAACAGGACGCCATGATTTCTTGTGCCATGGAGGCGCACAGAGAGGCGGCCATTGCACCGCGTCTTGGAACGTACCGCGCCGAGATTCGGACGGCGACCGGACAAAACCTCTCGTTTGAGAGCTCCTGGATGCAGGAGCGGATTGCGAGCAAGAACGAATTGAAGCGTGCGCTGTACCGCGTTCTGGCAGAACTGACAGGCAAGGCTTTGCCCTGGGGCACGCTGACCGGCATACGCCCGGCAAAGCTCGCGCTCACGGCGCTGCAGCAGGGAAAGACAGCGGCGGAAATCCGCGCGGATTTCAAACGGGACTATTATCTGAGCGACGCGCGGAATGCGCTCTGCGTGCGAACGGCGGAAAATGAACTTCGCGCGATTCAGGGGCTGGATTTTGCGGCGGGCTACAGCCTCTATATCGGCATTCCGTTCTGTCCGACCACCTGTCTCTACTGCTCCTTTCCTTCCTATCCGGCGGGAAAAAACAAGGCGGCGGCCTATCTCGCGGCGCTCCGGGAGGAACTCCGCCTCACAGCAGAAGGAATGGCGGACAGACGTCTCGATGCGATCTATGTGGGCGGCGGGACGCCGACCAGCCTGACAGCGGAGGAACTCCGGGAGCTGCTTTCTTTTGTGCGGGCGACCTTTGACCTCTCGTCGATCCGGGAGTTTACAGTCGAAGCCGGACGGCCGGACAGCATTACCCGCGAGAAGCTCCTGGTCTTACAGGAGGAGGGCGTGAATCGAATCAGCATCAACCCCCAGACCATGAAGCAGGCAACCCTTGACCTGATCGGACGCTTTCATACCGTGGAGCAGTTCAAGGAGAGCTTTCAGCTTGCGCGGGAGCTCGGTTTCATGAATATCAACACGGATCTCATCATGGGACTGCCGAACGAGAGCGAGGCGGATGTGCGCCGCACCATGGAGGGCATACGGGCGCTGGCGCCGGATGATGTGACGATTCACAGCCTCGCCTTAAAGCGGGCAGCGCGCTTAAACACCCGGCGCGAGGACTATGCGGACGTCAGATATGGCGATGCCAGTCAGATGGTGGAACTCGCTGCATCCTACTGCGAGGAGATGGGACTTTCGCCCTATTATCTGTACCGGCAGAAAAATATGGCGGGCAATCTGGAAAATGTCGGCTGGTGCCGCCCCGGCAAAGAGGGGCTCTATAACATTCTGATGATGGAGGAACTCGAGACCATTGTGGGCTGCGGCGCAGGCACGACAACTCGCATCATGCGCGGCGCGGGGCAGTATGAGCGCCTCGAGAATGTCAAGGATCCGGCGCTCTATGTGGAGCGGCTCCCCGAGCTGCTCGCAAAAAAGAGGCGCGCCCTCGCGGGAGACGTGTTAAGATTAAAGAAGATAGGGATATGACAGCTGAGAGGAGAAAAAGGAGGGCAAGGCGATGAGTTTACAGAAGCAGCCAGTCACGGGAATGAAAGACATTCTTCCGGACGAGATGACACTTCGGGATTATCTGATCGGTGTGATCAAGGAAACTTACCGGAGCTTTGGCTTTACGCCGATGGAGACCCCATGCGTGGAACACATTGAAAATCTGACAAGCAAGCAGGGCGGCGACAATGAGAAGCTGATTTTCAAAATTCTAAAGCGCGGCGAGAAGCTCCGTCTCGCAGACGCGGCGGGCGAAGAGGACCTCTGCGACTGCGGTCTCCGCTATGATCTGACGCTCCCGCTGACCCGCTACTATGCGAACAATGCGGCAAAGCTGCCGAGCCCCTTCAAGGCGCTGCAGTGCGGTTCAGTCTGGCGGGCAGACCGCCCGCAGAAGGGCAGATACCGCCAGTTCACGCAGTGCGACATTGACATTCTCGGCGAGGAGAGCAATCTCGCGGAAATCGAGTTGATTCTCGCGATCGCCAAGACCTTGAAGAAACTCGCGCCGGACAATGACTTCCTGGTTCGCGTGAATGACCGAAAGATACTCCGCGCGATGGTGGCCTTTGCGGGCTTCCCGGCGGGGGAGGAGGACGGCGTCCTGATTACGCTCGACAAGATGGATAAAATCGGCGCCGACGGCGTGCGCGCCGAGCTCGTTGAGAACGGCGCGTCAGAGGCTTCGGCAGATCAATATCTCGGTCTGTTAAAAGATCTCGGCACCGACGCGGCGGCTGTCCGTGCGCTCGGCGAGAAGCTCGGCGCTTTCCTGGAGCCCGGTACGGCGGAGGGGCTCGCGGAGATCATGGAGGCCGTGCAGAGCGTGAGCGGCGGCGCGGTCAAGGTACAGTTTGATCCGACCCTGGTGCGCGGCATGGGCTATTACACCGGCACCATCTTCGAGGTCTCGATGGAAGGCTTTGGCGGCTCGGTCGCAGGCGGCGGCCGCTACGACAAGATGGTCGGCAAGTTTACGGGCAGCGATGTCCCTGCCTGCGGCTTTTCGATCGGCTTTGAGCGCATCATTGCGATTTTGATGGATCAGCAGTATGTAATTCCGGCGCAGAAGGAGAAGATTGCAATTCTGCTCGACAAGAAGCTCAGCGCAGTGCGCCGCACTGCGGCACTCACAGAGGCCGAGAACTTGCGGGCGGCGGGGAAGGATGTGCTGGTCACAAAAATGGCAAAGAACAAGAAGTTCCAGCGGGAGCAGCTCGCAGCGCAGGGCTATGCCGTTTTCCGGGATTATTTTGAGGCATAAGAGGGGAGAAACAGTATGTCGGAGTCAATGAGAGGGTTAAAGAGAACACACCGCTGCGGCGAGGTCGTCGGCGCAGCCCCTGGCAGTGAAGTCACTGTTATGGGCTGGGTGCAGCGGAGCCGCAACAAGGGAGGCGTCGTGTTCACGGATCTTCGCGACCGCAGCGGTCTTCTACAGCTTATTTTTGAGGAAGACGACTGCGGCGAAGAGGTATTCCACAAGGCGCAGAGCTTAAAGAGCGAATATTGCATCGCAGTGGAGGGACGGTTAGAG
>CALLVJ010000056.1 GCA_938010625.1 uncultured Stomatobaculum sp.
CGCTGGTCTGGCTGATCGTGAGACTCCCGGCGTTTCGGCTCAGCATCTGGTTTTTTGTCTGGTTCTCGGTCTGCAGTTATGTCTACTGCCTGCTGGGGTTCTTTTTTCCGCGGCGCATGTATCCGACTGCATTGCTTCTCATCTGTTACGGGCTAAACTATCTGTTACAGTGGATTCTGAATGCAGGAGAAGGGTTGCAGCTTATGCTCCGGAAGCGGCAGCAGGCGGCAAGCCGTGAAATGGAGACGCGAATGCCAAGCCATCGGAGCCGGAAGCGGCGCTGAGCGGTTTTGTGGAAGGGAGAGAGGCTGAATTGGACGAAAATCTTCGCTGGGAAAAACTGGGGGACAGGATTATCCGGAAAGACAGATGGATTGATTTCCGGGAAGCAAGCTATCGTCTGCCGAACGGCAACGAGGTGACGCCATTTTACCACTATACGAGCCGGGATTTTGTTGTAATTGCGGCGCTGGACAGGGCGGGAAACTATATCTGTGTCCGGCAGTATCGCGTTGGGGTAGATGCCGTCACGACCGAATTTCCGGCAGGCGCCATTGAGGCGGGCGAGACGCCGCTTGACGCTGCGAAACGAGAGCTTCGCGAGGAGACCGGATCGGTCGCGGCGCGCTGGACCGCGCTCGGCAGTTTCTATGCAAATCCCACGATGGGAACCAGCCGCGCGCACTGCTTTCTCGCAGAAGGCTGTGAGACAGTGGCTGCCCAGGAGCTAGACGCGACCGAGTGTGTAGTCTATCGCCGTCTCAACGAGGCAGAACTCAGGCAGGCCATTGCGGATGGCAGCTTTGCGCAGGCAGTTCACATGGTGCTCTATTATAAAGCGAAGGAGGTAAGGGAAGCGCGCTGAGCGGCAGGATGTTACCGCGCAGGGCAGGATTGAACAACAGAACAGGTGACACGCAACTGCTGAGTGAAAGAGAAAAAGATGGCAACCGTAAAAGCTGGAAGAAATAGAACGATTGATACCCCGTTAAAGGAAGGACAGATTTATCTTGACCGTTGTATTGCAGTTACACAAAAGCAGGCGAATCTTGATGGCGTTTTGGACAAAACTATTGTTGGCAATATGCTGGATGTGTGTCCATTGCTACCTTCCAGGAGCATAGATTTGATGATTGCAGATCCTCCGTATAATCTCACAAAATCTTTCAACGGAACGAAGTTTACTAAGAAGAGAGAAGCTGATTACGAGGAATATACTCGCCAATGGCTCAGTGCAATTCAACCGCTGTTAAAAGAGGACGCTTCGATTTACGTCTGCTGTGATTGGAAAACCAGTTTGATTGTCGGCAAGGTATTAAGTGAGCTTTTTTATGTCAGAAACCGGATTACATGGCAGCGCGAAAAAGGGCGTGGGGCAAAGGCAAATTGGAAAAACGGCATGGAAGATATTTGGTTTGCCACAAATAGCAACGAGTATAGATTCAATCTCGATGCTGTTAAAATCAGAAGAAAGGTGCTCGCTCCTTACCGCGTAGATGGAAAACCGAAGGATTGGACTGAAGCCGACAATGGCGATTATCGTGATACTTGTCCTTCTAATTTTTGGGATGATATTACGGTTCCTTTTTGGTCTATGGCGGAAAACACTTCACACCCCACGCAAAAGTCAGAAAAGCTGATTGCTAAAATGATGCTTGCAAGTTCTTCCGAGCGTGATGTTGTGTTTGATCCATTCTTAGGTTCTGGCACAACGAGTGTCGTAGCCAAAAAGCTTAGCCGCCATTATATCGGAATTGAGATAGAAGCTCAATACTGTGTGTGGGCAGAGCAACGGCTGGAAATGGCAGAAAACAGTCCAGATATTCAAGGTTATGTCAATGGGGTTTTTTGGGAACGTAATTCTTCGCTTGAACAAAATGTGGCTTCAAGCGGAGCAAGAAATATCCGATCAAAGAGATGAAAGAGTGAAACAAAAGAGCGGATATCTGTCATCAAGCTCGATAATACAGAAAAATTGTCTTGAATCTGAAGGGACTAACTGTGTATAACAAAAAGATGATTGAAAAGTTAGCTGGTTTTATTTCAGGCAAGAACGGGAAGACAGATAAGAGCCATTTGCAGGATGAAGTGCAGAAGGA
>CALLVJ010000057.1 GCA_938010625.1 uncultured Stomatobaculum sp.
CTCGACTTGTCCGATGACGGCAGTCAGGTGATTGCCGGTGTTGCTTACCTAGAGGGAGGCAAACTCGCGGGCAAAATTGTCGTCTATGATTTTTCGGACAGCGGTAACAGCGGGCGCGCAGATCAGATGAAGGGCGGCATCACGCCCTACGAGGGCGAGAATCTGATCTCGGAGGTGCGCTACTTCCAGAAGGGACGGGCCTTTGCCGCATCCACGCGTGGACTCTGCTTTTTCCAGGTCGGCAAAAACGGCATTGAGAAGGGATGGAAGCTCGCCGAGAAGCAGGAAGTGATACGCTCTCTCTGTTTTGATCAGAATTATGTTGGCATTGTCGTAAACGAGACAGAGGCGCAGGACAATAAGCCCTACCGCATTGAACTCTATAACAGCGGCGGCGACAGAGTCATGCGCGCGAATTTCAGCGAGCACTATACCTCATCTTTTGTGGACAGAGGCACGGTTTTTCTGATTGGCAGCGATGCGCTGACTATCTTTTTGCAAAATGGCACGAAGCAGTTCAGTGGCGCGGTGGATTTTCCGCTGGTGCGCGCGACGCGACTGCCCGGCGGGAATCACTATCTCTGGCTTGGCGCAGCCCATATCAAGGAAGTCAGATTGAAGTGAGCAGAAAAGGGGGAAAGGGACCATGGAGAAAGTTGGCATCGGCGTAGACGTCGGCGGAACCAGCATCAAGCTGGGAGTGTTTCAGAACAGCGGAACACTCTTAAAAAAATGGGAGATTCCGACAAATACGTGTGAGAATGGAATGTATGTGCTGCCGGACATTGCAGCAAGTATTCAGAAGATTATGGAGGAGACACTTCAGGGGAAGGCAGAACTGATCGGCGTGGGACTTGGTGTCCCGGGACCGGTGCAGCCGACCGGCTATGTCGAGGTGGCAGTCAATTTGAACTGGCGGGAAATGTATCCGGCGCGGGAGCTTTCGGAGCTCCTCGGCGGTGTTCGCGTCGAGGTGGGCAATGATGCGAATGTCGCCGCGCTCGGCGAGGCGTGGCGCGGCGGCGGCGAGGGCGCGGCAAATGCGGTTCTTTTGACCTTAGGCACAGGTGTTGGCGGTGGCGTCATCATGAACGGTGAGATTGTGACCGGAAAACACGGCCTCGCAGGTGAGGTCGGCCATATTCATGTCCGGGACGGAGAGACAGAGCCCTGCAACTGCGGCGCAGTCGGCTGCCTTGAGCAGATTGCGAGCGCCACCGGCATTGTCCGCGAGGCGAAGCGCCGTCTCGCGCAGGAGAAGACGCGCGACAGCGGGCTCCGGGCGCTCGGCGACAGTCTGACGGCAAAGGATGTCTGCGATCTGGGGCGCGCGGGCGACGAACTCGCAGATGAGGTCATGGAGACCGTTGCAAAGTATCTCGGCGAGACCATCTCGATGCTCTGCATGACCATTGACCCGGAAATTTTCATCATTGGAGGAGGCGTGTCCCGCGCCGGCGCTTATCTGCTCGACAAGATCAAAGTCTACTATGACCGCTACACGAAGATTTCGAAGAACCGCGGGCGCGTAGTGCTTGCAGAACTTGGAAATGACGCGGGCATTTACGGCGCGGTGAAACTGGTACTTTGATGCGGCAGGAGATATTTCCCGGAGTATTTGTGATTGAGGTAGAAACCGGGATGGTCGGCGTCCGACATCTGAATTATGGCTTTTTGCTTGGGAAGCCCGGCGCGCGCAGCGCACTGATTGACTGCGGATTTCCGGCGACGGTGGATCCGCCCTGCGGCGAAGCGCTGCGGGAGAGCCTATATACGCTCGGCTGCAGCCCTGAAAATCTGGATGTGCTGATTACGCACGGTCACAAGGATCATCTCGGGCAAGCAGCTGCGCTGGCGGCGAAAGGCGCGCGTATCTTTGTGAACCCGGAGGATATGAATCAAAGTGCGATTCTGAATACCCTGCTCATGGACGAGGCAGGACGGCGTCAGCTCTTTCGTCTGGTCGGTCTTGAGACTTATGACCGGGAGACGTATGAGGCGTTCTGGCAGGCTGCCGACTGCTTCAGCAAAGGCTACGAGGGGATCTGGGATTTTCCTTATCTGCCGATGCGCCCGGGCGACAGCTACCTGGTCGGTGACTACTGCCTTGAAGTCGCGGCGCTGCCGGGGCATACGCGCGGTGAGCTCGGCTTCTTTGACCGCACGCACAAGCTGATATTCAGCGGTGACCATGTGCTCGAGGAAGTCGCGCCAATTGTGAGCAATATCGGAGAATTTCCCAATGCGCTCTCGTCCTATATCGCCTCGCTTGGCGAGGCAACAGCCCGGTTTTCGGACTATCTCTTTGTGCCGGGACACGGCAAGCCCTTCCGAAATCCGCACCCGGCGGTGGAGAGGACCATCAGCTACTACCAGCGGCACTGTGAAACCCTGTGTCACATTGTCCGTGCGGCGGGCGAGCCGCTTTTACTTCGGGACATCGGCGCGATGGCATACCGCCGCTATCAGAGACCGCTCACAGAAAAGGAACGCGAGGTCTGCATTCAGATCTGGTTCAAGACCTATGCCTGTTTAAAATATCTGGAGGAACAGAACGCCCTCCGGGAAGAAATCAAAGAAGGTGCCTCTTACTGGCACAGTCTGCAGTGAGACTTTCCCAGGAGAGCAGAACATGAAAAAAGCATCCGTTTCCGGATGCTTTTTTCATGCGGGGCAGCGGTCAGTCGCTGACCTCGCGAAAGCGCACGCAGGCCTTGAAATAATCGCCGTCAATCTGGATATCCAGCGTGCCGCCCTGCAGTTCCGTGAGAGATTTCGCAATCGAGAGCCCAAGACCGCTGCCTTCGGTGGTGCGGGAGCGGTCGCCGCGCACAAAGCGTTCGGTCAGTTCTTCGGGACTTATGTTCAGCGCGTTCGCCGAAATATTTTTTAGCGTAAAGCTGACGAAGCCTTCCTCTGCCGAGACGTCCGCATAGACGCGGGAGTTGGCGGCGGCATACTTACAGGCGTTGTTGTAGAGATTTTCGAGAACGCGCCAGAGATGCTGTCCGTCCGCAAAGATATAGAGCGGCTCGGCGGGGAGGGTCGGCACGAGTGTCAGACTGCGCTCTTCAAAGCGCTCTTCAAACTCGCCGTTGCTCTGCTCTACCAGTTCCACGAAGTTGATTTTGACCGGATCAATCTGCACGTTGCCGGTCGAGGCCTTGCTCGCCTCCACAAGATCCTCGGTCAGGGTCTTTAAGTGTTGCGACTTCTTTTCGAGGATATCGACATAGTTTTGCACCGCGGGATCGGAGGGGTGTGCCCGGCGAATCAGGTCAATGTAGTTGATGATAGACGTGAGCGGCGTCTTGATGTCGTGTGACACATTGGTGATCAGCTCCGCCTTCATGCGCTCAGAGCGGATGCTGTCATTCAGGGCGCGTTGCAGACCGCTGCTGATGTTGTTGATCGTGGCGGCGAGTTTTGCCTCGCGCCCGTGGAAGCGCGCCGGATCCAGGAGCTGCTCGCTGCGATCGGGTTCTGCGTCCAGCGTGCCGATGGCGCTGGCAATTTCGTCCAGCTCGGTCTGTTTCTGATAGAGATGCTGGTAGAGCCAGAGATCCAAAATGCTGAGCAAGAGGGCAAGAGAGAGTGCTTCCAGGCGCGCATTCAGTGATTTTTCGTGCAGAAGCAGGAAAGCACACCCGACTGCACCTGTGAGGTTGGCAAGCAGGAAGATGAGATAATAGACTGTAATCCGCTGTGCAAAGCTCACATCCCTGGCGCGCGAGCGCAGATTGTCCACAAGTTCCCGGAGAAAGCTGTTTTTCCAGAGCAGACCGGCCTTGTACGCGCGGAGCGCAGAGAAGTAGAAGATCAGCACAAAAAGGTAGATGATAGCCGCAGAGAGCAGTTTTTCTGAGAATTCCCAGTACGATGAGGGCAGAATCAGACGGAGAAGCCGCGCTATAATCTGTACCGCCAGAAAATCGCACAGAATGCAGAGGAAAGTGAGCAACAGGAAATTTCCCTCAAAGCTGTGGCGGTCAAAGCGAAATAGAAAAATTTCGCGGGATCCCTTGCCTCTGTGCCCAGAGAGCACTGAGAGTGGGACTAAGCTGAGAAGCATGAGACCTGCGCCAAAGAGGAGCAGCGCCAGCCCAAGACCATAGAAAGCGCGCTGGTGCGCGTAGTTCAGGACGCCCTGGTAAAAGGCATCCTTCAGCGGATAGTTCGTATCGACCGCAAGAATCAGATGGTATTCCGCCGTGCGGCTCGAGACCTCATCGAGGAGCAGCGAGCGTATTTTGTTCGGTGTCTCGGGCAGATTGTTGTCCGGCAGCGGATTCTCGGAATTAAAAATCGCATAGCGCCCAAACGAGCGAGCCTGCGCGTCGCTTAAGCCCGGACGGTTGGTATAGTCCTTTCGCCCTTCAATATGCAGGAAGTAATAGAGATTTGAATTGCCGGTGTTGAAGAGTTTAACCCCGCGATAGTAGTCCCCGAGGCACTGCATGACCTCGCGGGTCATGGTGTCTAGCGTCTTGAAGGCAGAGCCGGGACCAGTCGCTCTCTGTGTCTCGCGATAGGCGCGCCAGGTGATCGGATAGGTTTGACCGTCGCCACCTGGAGCTGCATCGTCGTGAATCACGCGGTAGTCGCTGTCAAAGGAGTAACCATGTTCTTTTGAATAAGTCAGGACATCCGCAACGCTGAATAGCTTCTCCGCGCCATCGCCATCCGAATAGGCAAATACTTCATTGTCTGTGTCGAACTTGCCGTCAGTCTCGAAGACATCGCGGTAGCGGACGTAGCCGAGCAACTGCTGGAACCGATCACGCAGCAGCGCTTCGAAGCCGGGGGAATCCTCATAGTGTTCGGGATTGACCCAGTTTAAGCCCTCGCGGAATTCGGAGCTCCCGTAGAGGAGGCAGATGCCGGAGAGAAAGAGCAGCAGGGCAAGAAGATGGAGTATGAGCAAAAAAGTCTTTTGATAGACAGAGATTCTCTCTGCCCGTACAGCGGGCTTCATGGTTTCTTTTCCACCTTATAACCGACTCCCCAGACAACTTTCAGATAGCGCGGTTCCTTTGGATTGATTTCGATTTTCTCGCGGATGTGGCGGATGTGTACGGCGACCGTGTTGTCGGCGCCGATGGCCTCCTCATTCCAGATTTTCTCGTAGATTTCGTCGATCGAGAAGACTTTGCCTGCATTTTTGACGAGCAGCAGAAGAATGTTGTACTCGATCGGCGTGAGTTTTACATTGTTGCCGCTGACCTGCACTTCCTTCGTCTCGTCGTTGATGACGAGGTCGCCGACCGTGTAGATGTGCATATTATCGCGGCTGTCCACATTGCCAAGTTCGGTATAGCGGCGCAGCTGACTCTTGACGCGCGCCACAAGCTCGAGTGGATTAAAGGGCTTTGTGAGATAATCGTCCGCGCCAATGTTCAGACCCAGAATCTTATCATTGTCCTCGGATTTCGCGGAGAGGATGATGATCGGAATGGAGCTCTTCTCGCGCACCTGTCTTGTAGTGCGAATGCCGTCCAGACCGGGCATCATGACATCGACAATCAGAAGATCCACCGGTGTATGTTCCATAATTTCCAGCGCTTCCGCGCCGTCATAGGCGGGCAGAACTTTGAAGCCTTCGCCGGTGAGATAGATGCTGATTGCCTCGACGATTTCGTGGTCATCGTCACAAACCAGAATTCTCTGCATATGCTTTCCTCGCTGTGCTAAAATAAATATTTCAGTTCCCGCGCGGCATAAAACCGCACTATGTCCAGTATACCATAAGGAGAGCAGGAAAGTGAAATGACAGATGAACAGTTGATGCGGGCGGCAATCCGCGAGGCTGCGAAAGCTAGGGCGCTCGGCGAGACGCCGATTGGCTGTGTGATAGCCAGAGAAGGCAAAATTATTGCACGGGGGTATAACCGCCGGATGACAGACCGGCAGACTCTGGCGCATGCCGAACTCTTTGCACTCCGGAAGGCTTGTAAAAAAGAGGGAGACTGGAGACTTGAGGACTGCACGCTCTATGTGACCCTGGAACCCTGCCCGATGTGCGCGGGCGCGATTGTGCAGGCGCGGATTCCGCGCGTGGTCTATGGCGCATCCAATCCGAAGGCGGGCTGTGCGGGTTCGGTGCTGAACCTATTGGAAGAGCCGCGCTTTAACCATCAGGTCGAGGTGGAGGCAGGCGTGCTTGAGGAGTCCTGTGCTGCGCTCATGCGGGACTTCTTTCGGGAGCTTCGCGCGAAAAGAAAGGCAGAACAGAGAGAAGAGCGGAGAAAGTAGACAACAAAAAAGAAATTTACAGATAATTTGACACTAAATTTACAAATCATTCCGATATCACTTGCAAAAGACTTAGGGCTATACTATACTTAAACTAAGCTAAATAAAGGACATTAGAAAAGGAGAGCCCCCATGCAGCGCACAGAGCGATGCTTTCAGTTGTTTCGCATCGGTTATGCAGTTGTCTATCAGATTTTACTGCTGGCAGAATGCGCAAGTCAGTATGTGAGTGGTGAGCCGCATGGAATTGCGGCTTTCAACCTGATTCTCAACAATACGATGCTGGTGCTGAGCCTGTACGGGATCTTCCGCCGGGGGCAGCGCAGTGGCGACAGACAGCTTTCGCTGAAGCTCTGTGTCATAGCGCTTGCCTGTATTCTTGTGAAAACTTTAGTTTTGCAGACGATCCCGGTGCCTTTTGCCTATACAGGACTTTTGAACGGCGAGCTGGTCTTTATGGTATATCTCTTTTATCATCAGTTCTGGTACTATGAGCCGGAGCTCTTCTGAGCCCTGTCCCATCTTGACAAAATACGGACAGTTCCCGTATACTGAAAGTCCGCACAGCTGGGGAGACGGCGGTTCCCTGTACCTGCAGTCCGCCATAGCAGGGGTGATATCCCGCCTCGGGCGTGCAGAGCTGTGAAGCAGCCCGCAGTAAGCGGCGTAGACGCGAGGGCCCCCGCGCGGCGGACCTTTGCGAACCGTGTCAGGGCAGGAATGCAGCAGCACTAAGCAAATGTGTACGGGCGATGCGGGATCGCCGTCGCCGAGCTGGCTGCTGCGGTAACGTTCATGGCTCCCGTTCAAAGCGGGATGTGCGGTTTGTTTGTAATTTGGGAATATTTTTAGTTTAGGAATAAATGAAAAGACGGCAGAGCCGTCTTTTTTTTCGTGGGGCTTCCTTGTGATATAGGCGGATCTGTCGTATACTTTTGAAGAGTATGCGATCAGAAATTGCGTGTACGGAAGCGGCTGGAGGAGTCAGATATGGCAGAGAGAGAAAAGTTAGAAAAAGAAAAGTTGGAGAGGGCAAAGACAGAGAGAAAGGGCGGGCGGATCCGCGTCGGTATGCTGACCAGCGGTGGTGACTGTCAGGCGCTGAATGCGACGATGCGCGGCATCGCGAAGGCGCTCTACAACCTGTACGAGAGCGTGGACATTGTCGGTTTTCGGGACGGCTACCGCGGTCTCATGTATGAGGATTACCGCCTGCTGCTGAAAAATGATTTCTCCGGCATCCTCACGCAGGGCGGCACACTGCTCGGTACCAGTCGACAGCCGTTTAAGCAAATGACACAGCCGGACGAAAATGGCAACAATAAAGTGGAGCTTATGAAGGCGACTTACCGGAAACTGGGGCTCGACTGTCTCTGCGTACTTGGCGGAAACGGCAGCCAGAAGACAGCAAATCTCCTGCGAGAGGAAGGACTGAATATCGTCTCTCTGCCAAAGACCATCGACAATGATCTCTTTGGCACAGATGAGACCTTTGGCTTCCAGAGTGCGATTGAAATCGCCTCCAACGCGATTGACTGCATTCACACGACGGCAGCTTCTCACGGCAGAGTCTTTATTGTCGAGGTCATGGGACACAAGGTCGGCTGGCTCACGCTCTATGCGGGCATAGCAGGCGGCGCTGACATCATTTTGATTCCGGAGATTCCCTATGATATCAAGGCAGTGATTGAGGCACTTCAAAAACGCCAGCGCGGGGGGAGCCGCTTCTCAATTATTGTCGTCGCAGAGGGGGCTATTTCGAAGGAGACGGCAGCACTCAGCAAGAAAGAGAGGAAGACCAAGCTTGCCTCGCGGCGTTATCCTTCGGTCGCCTATGAAATTGGCGCGGAGATTCAGTCCATCACCGGGCAGGAAGTCCGCGTGACTGTGCCGGGGCACACCCAGCGCGGCGGTGCGCCGAATCCCTATGACCGCGTTCTCTCGTCACGCCTCGGCGCGCGAGCGGCAAAGCTGATCCGCGACGGACGCTTCGGCGAGATGGTGGTCATTCGAAACAATGAGATCACGAGCATTCCGCTCGAGGAGTCTGCGGGCAAGTTAAAGACCGTGGATCCGAACTCTTCGATTGTCGAAGAAGCGCGCCTCCTCGGCCTTTCGTTCGGAGACCGCTGAGATGGCCTATGTCGCACTGTACCGGAAGTGGAGACCGAAAAACTTTGATGAGGTAAAAGGGCAGGATGCTGTCTGCACAGCGCTCCGGAACCAAGTCGAGACCGGGCGTGTAGGACATGCTTATCTCTTCTGTGGGACGCGGGGCACGGGTAAGACGAGTGTCGCCAAAATCATGGCGCGCGCCGTGAACTGTGAGCAGCCAGTCAATGGCAACCCCTGTGGTGTCTGTGCATCCTGTCAGGCGATTCTCTCGGAGAGCTCGATGAACGTGCAGGAGATTGACGCGGCTTCGAATAACGGAGTCGACAACATCCGCGACATCAAGGAGCAGGTGCAATATCCGCCGACGACAGGTAAGTACCGTGTCTTCATCATTGACGAGGTGCACATGCTGTCGAGCGGGGCTTTCAATGCGCTCTTAAAGACCCTGGAGGAGCCGCCGTCCTATGTGATTTTTATTCTGGCGACGACGGAGCAGAGCAAAATTCCAGTCACGGTGTTGTCTCGCTGCCAGCGCTATGATTTCCACCGCATCACGGCGGATACAATTACGGCACGTCTTATGGAGCTCGCAGCGGCTGAGCACATCCGGGCGGACGAGGCTGCCCTGCGCTATATTGCCGCGCAGGCGGACGGCGCAATGCGCGATGCCCTGAGTCTTCTCGACGAGTGTGTCGCCTTTTGCCCGGACGGAGACATACGCTATGAGACTGTGTTGAACATTCTGGGCGCAGTGGATGTCGAGGTTTTCTCCAGGCTGTTTCGCGCGCTGCTTCGAGGTAAGACTGGAGAGGCGCTTGCGCTTTTGAACCAGGCCTTTCTTGAGGGGCGGGAGCTCGGACAGTTCAATGCGGACTTTCTCTGGTATCTCCGGAATCTGCTGGTCTTGAAGACTGCAGAGCACGCCGAGGGATTGGTGGACAGCGCGGGAGAGCGCTTGCAGCTGCTTCGCACAGATGCGGAGCTCACCAATAAGGCAGTGCTGCTCCGCGCAATCCGCGTGCAGGCAGAGTTGTCTCAGCAGCTCCGCTATGCGTCCGATCAGCGGACGCTCACGGAGCTCTCACTGATCCGCCTTGCAGAGCCGGAGATGGACACCGACGGCGACGCGCTGCTCGCGCGGATTGTGCGCTTAGAAAAGCGCCTGGAGGATGTCGCAAAGCATGGTATCACAGGCACAGCGGCTGCATCTGCCGCGCCCGCAGAGACAGAAACTGCCGCGGAAAGTACGGCGACTGCAGCAGCAGAAGAAATCGCACTGCCGCGCGCTGTCTATGAGGACTTTATGAAAGTTCGGAGTGAGCTCGGCAGCATTGCAGAGAGCATCGGCGGTATGTACGCCCCGGCACTGCACAGCTGCGAGCTCATCGCAGAAGAGAGCGGCAAGCTGACCATCTGTTGTCCCAACGAGATGACGGAGGGGGTTCTCAGTAAAGGAGGGCTTAAAGCGCTGCAGAACTGTCTCCGGGAACGCTATGGCAGGGAATTTAAGCTGGGACTTATGCGAAAGAGCAGTCAGACGGCAGCGCAGAGCTATCGTGTAACGGAAGAAGAGCTGCGAGAACAAATTCATTTTCCAGTTGAGCGGGAAGAATGAGTGCGAGCACAGCAGGAATAAAACAGGAGAAAAGACAATGGCAAGATTTAATGGCATGCCTGGCAATGCAAATAATATGATGAAACAGCTCCAGAAGATGCAGAAGCAGATGGAGGAGCAGGCAAAGGCGTTTGAGAGCAAGGAGTTTGAGGCAACGGCCGGCGGCGGCGCGGTGCGCGTCACAGTGGTCGGCGGCAGGGAAGTCAGCAAGATTATCCTGGACAAGGACGCCGTGGATCCGGACGATGTCGAGATGCTTGAGGATCTCATCAAGGCAGCGGTCAATGAGGCGCTCCGCATGGCGGAAGCCGAGAACCAGCAGATGATGGGCAAGCTGACCGGCGGACTGCCGTTCTGAAGAACAGATTTCCATGGACTACTATGGCAAGCAAATCACGAGGCTCATGGATGAGCTCTCTGCGTTGCCTGGCGTCGGCAGAAAGTCCGCGCAGCGGCTCGCATTTCATATTATCAATATGCCGACGGAGCGCGTCGCGTCCCTGACCGATGCCATCCGCAGTGCCAGACAGAATGTGCGCTATTGCAGGGAATGTTTTACGCTGACCGATGAAGAGCTTTGCCCGATTTGTGGGAGTGCAAAGCGCAATCACAGGCAGATTATGGTGGTTGAGAATACGAGAGATCTCGCTGCCTACGAAAAGACAGGAAAATACGAGGGCGTCTACCATGTGTTGCACGGTGCCATCTCACCGATGCTCGGCATTGGCCCTTCGGACATCAAACTGAAAGAACTGATGCGGCGCCTCGAGGGCGATGTGGAAGAAGTCATCATTGCAACCAATTCAAGTCTGGAGGGCGAGACGACCGCGATGTACATCGCGAAGCTCGTGAAGCCGACAGGCATCAAGGTGTCCCGCATCGCAAGCGGCGTGCCGGTGGGTGGCGATCTGGAATATATTGATGAGGTCACGCTCTTGCGTGCGCTGGAAGGAAGAACGGAGCTCTAGGAGGCGGAAAGGAAGCGGATGGACAAGCACGAACTGAACGTAAAAGTAGAGCAGATGCGAAAGCAGGCGGGGCTTGGCGACTATCAGACGGCGATGAAGATTGCCGACAAAATTGACTGGAGGCGCGTGTCGAATGTGAGCCTCTTGACGCAGGTCTCCGAGATTTATGAGAAGAATGAAAAGTACCAGGAGGCAAAGGACATTCTGCTTCTCGCGGTCGAGAGAACACCAATGGGACGCGGGCTGCTCTTTAAGCTGACGCAGCTCTCTCTGAAGGTCGGGAGCATTGATGAAGCAGAGGAGTGCTTCGAGGAGTTTCAGAAGCTCGCGCCGCAGGACTCCCGCCAGAAACTGCTTCGCTATCAGATTTTGAAGGCAAAAGGCGCGAAGCCGCAGCAGCTGATTCCGCCCCTTGAGGAGTATGTGAATGAGGAAATCTCTGAGGAGTGGATGTATGAGCTCGCAGAGCTCTATCACCAGGCGGGCATGCGGGATGCCTGCCTGGATCTCTGCGACCGCATCACCATCCTCTTTGGCGTCGGTGAGTGGGTGCAGAAAGCGCTGCGCTTAAAGGCAGAGGGCGAGGGCGAGCCGCTGAATGAGTACCAGCAGAGCATTGCCGGGGAAATTTATTATCAGCCTGCAGCAGCACCCCGCCAGAATGCCGTGCGGGAGACTGCACCGGTGGCGCCGGCATTTCAACAGTCCATGCCGGTGATTCCGGAGTTTTCGCTGCAGCCGCAGGAGGCAGTGCCGCCTGTCATGACAGCGCCGGAGACCGTGCCGCCGTTTACGGCAGCGCCGGTTGCCGCGCCGCAGTACACGGAGAGCGCGCCGTACGGCAATACGGTAGTTCAGGAAGCGGCGGTGCCGCAGCCCACAGTCGCAATGCCGCAGTATGTCGGCGGCACAGAGACAGGGATAGCGCCGCAGCCCGCACCGGAAATCCCGGCGGTATCAAACCCCGCCCCAGTACCCACCCAGGCACTGACCGAGCAGTATGCGGCGGCGCAGGACGGCCGCTACCGCAATGTGCCGACTTTTCAGACGGCGACAGCGGCAACAACTGGTGTGCCTTCCTGGACAGAGGCTGCAAAGCCGCAGGATGTGCCTGCGCAGAATGATATTGATGCCGAGATCGACGCACATCTTCGCCGCCTTGAGGAGGAGAAGCTGGGGCATAAAGCTGCAGCGCCGCAGTTGCAGAGTCAGAGTACAGAGGGCGTGCAGACCGCAGCGGCAGCATCTGCTGAGGCGGTGGCGCTGGCCGAGGATCCGCGCGCAGTGGAACAGCGCTATCGCGCCGAGAGTTCCCGCCCCTCGCGCGAGTATGTGGTCTCGACAGAGCAGCGCGCGACCGATTCCGAATTTCCAGGCACCGAGCAACTCATGGTGGACAGACTTCGCTATGAGGAGGAGAGTGCGGCGGCTAGAGCGCGGGCTGAGGCGCGCGCCAGCGAGACCGAAGAGGAACTTCGCACCCGTGAGGCAAAGCTAGATGAGACCAAGATTTTGCCCAAACTTCCTGGACAGGAGAGGCGGGAGCAGCTTGCGCGGGAGGAGGCAGAACTCCGCCGCTTAGAACAAGACAAAGAGGCAGAGTTGATTCAGAAGTCTGCTGAGATGTCGGCGGAGCCAGCGGTTGTCACTGAAGAAGCGAGTGTAAAACCGGCGGCGACAGCAGCCCCTGCGGAAGAAGCTGCAGACAGGCAGCCGGCGGAAGCAGCTCCTGAGGCAGCGACAGCAGCCCAGACTGCAACGGAAGCCAAGACTACGACGGCAGTTCTCGCGGCAACAGAGGCGGGAGCGGCTGAGGCCGCTGCGACAGCACAGCGACAGAGCGCGGAAAGCGCGGCGAGAGAGCCACTTGCGGAAGAGGCAACGGCTGCGGAGCCCAGACCGAAGCAGCCGAAACTGCTCCGGACACCGGGGTCATTCAATGCACTGATTGAGGGAAGGACACCAGAGGAGGGACTGCAGGGCGCTGTGGCGCGCCTCAAGGAAGCGCAGGCTGTGACCGGCTTTAAGCGCCCGGCAGCAAAAGTGAAGGCAGAGCGCCTCAATGTCTATGGCGTCCGCAATTCCGCGGAGAAGACCGCAGGGCGCGATCTTATCATTGAAGAGGCGGGTGATCTGAGCGATGTGAGTCTCAGTGAGCTGATTCAACTGATTGCCGCGGATGGCGGTATGCGAACTGTGCTTCTGATTGACAACCCGCTGCAGCTCACCAGACTCCGCGCGTCGCATCCGGAAGTGGAGAAGGTCTTCCATACTTCGGACAAGCGGGAGGATGTGAGAGCCTATTTTGCGGCAGAGGCAAAGTACCGGGAGGCTGAGGCGCGACGCCAGGAGGAAGCGACAAAGAGCGCGTTGGAAGCAAAGGAAGCGCGCCGCAAGGAGGAGGAAGCGCTGCAGGCTGCTGCTGCACGGGAGGCAGCAGAGAAAGCGCGCGAAGAGATTGAGAAGAAGGCCGCGGAGGAAGCAGAGCGGGTCGCTGCCAAGCGGGCGGAAGATGCGCGCCGCACGGAACACAGTCTGAACCACCTCGCAGAAGTGGACCAGGAACAGCAGGCAAAACTTGCGAGACAGCAGGAGAGCAAAGCGGCGAGGGCAGCCAGCGTCATCGAAGAAGAGGCGGCGGCAGTGCGACAGGAGCCGCAGAAGCGCACGCATGCGGAGGAAGTTGCGAAACTCGAGGCCGAGAAAAAGCGCCTCTATGAAAATGAGTTGATGACCAAGGATGCCTTTGCGCATTACGCTTCGGTCTATGCGCGGAACATTGACTGTGTCATTACGGGCAAGAGCATGAATGCCCTCTATGAGCGCATTGAGCTTCTGCAGGCGGACAATGTGAAGCTCACGCGGAAAAATGCAGAGACTCTGATTGAGGAAGCGGCCGATCGCGCGGAAAAGCCGCCGCTCAGCAGAAGACTCGGCGGGCTCTTCTCCAAGCGCTATAACAAAGAGGGGCTCCTGATCCTGAGGGAAGAGGACTTCCTAGGCTGATGTTGTTGCAACTGAGCGCCTGGCTTGACCGGAACTGGTTCGCGCTGCTCATTGCTCTGTTTCTGATCGGAATGATGTTAGACGGTCACCGGCGAGGCTTTCTCCGCCTCGCGGTGAGCATACTTGCGCTGATCCTGACAACCCTGTTTGCGCGGACGGCCCTGCCTGAGGCGGCGGGCTTTCTCGCAAAGAACACAGGGCTGCAGACTGTCGCAGAACGCTATATTTCCGAGAAGACGGGACTTGACACGGTGACGGATCGCCAGACGAGTGACACGGCAGGGCAGGACCGCGTGATTGAAAATCTGCCCATTCCGGACAGTCTGAAAGCGGGGCTTCGCGCGAACAATACGGCGACAACCTGGGAGATACTTGGCGTGACCAATTTTCAGCAGTATGCGGCGGATTTCCTGGGGCGAACGCTCTTAAACTATTTTGGGTTCACGCTGTTATTCATCTTATTCCGCATAGCGCTGCATCTATTGGTTCGCTTTTTGAATCTGTTTGCCTCGCTCCCGATTATTCACGGGATGAACCAGATTGCAGGGGCAGTGCTGGGGCTTGCAGAGGGTTTATTCTTCCTCTGGTTCGGCTTTATTCTCCTGAACCTGTTTCAGTATACACCGCTCGGCAGCGGTATTCTGGAGCGTATTGAGGCGACAGGCTGGCTTTCTTTCCTCTATCGGAACAATTTGCTGCTCACAGCGCTTGGAAATCTCTGGCAGAACTTGTTCTGAAAGCGAGAACGATGTAAAAAAAAACAAAAGGATCTGAACCCTCTGAGATTCAGATCCTTTTTTTGATACAGGTTTACGGATTCAGCGGCTCCACCACTTGAATCGAAGAGGTGCTCTTCTTTGGCTCGGTGGATTTTTCGGGGCCGGCCTTTCCGCCGGAGACTGTCTCGCCCGGTGCAGGTGCGCCGCTGTTGTTGACGGCATTTGCCTTGCTGGTCGATTTCGCGGTGGAGGTTTCTTTTGCCTTTGTGCTGGCAGCGCTTGTCTGCTTGGCAGAAGCGGAAGTTTCTTTGGCCTTGGTTGAAGCGGTGCTTGTCTGTTTTGTGGCAGCGCCGGTGCTTTCTTTTGCCTTGGAGGAAGCCGCCGCGCTTGTTTTTGTGGCGGCCGAGCTCTCTTTTGTTCTGGCGGAAGCAGCGGTGGTGGATTTTGCGGCGGAAGTTCCTTTTGTCTGGAGCTCTTTCTGCTGTGACTTCTTGCGGTTCTGTTTGCGTTCGCTCTCGCGCGTATCTTCTTCGACCGTAGTGCTGCCCTGCTTGTTCTCATCTGCGCCGTAGGTGTGATATTCGTGGCTGTTGTCGCCGCCATTTCCCATCGCATTGAGCTCGGTGAAATTGCAGATGGCCTCGTGGCCGAGTTTATCGGACGCGTGAATTTCCAAGCGGTCAGTTGTAATCTGGAAGACAGCGGTGTGGGCGACATCGTCAATGCTGCGCGGAAGTACGCGCTCTTCGGCTGCATCCATGCCGTAGATGGAATCGTAGTCCACGCCGGACTGAGCATCGTCAAAGCTCACGGTCAGCATGTTGCCGTCGAGCTCTTCGCCGGAA
>CALLVJ010000058.1 GCA_938010625.1 uncultured Stomatobaculum sp.
AGAAATTTTTGCAGAGGTGGATCCGGGACAGAAGGAGGCCATTATCCTAGCGCTCAAAGAGGCAGGCGCGGTGGTCGGCTACATGGGCGATGGCATCAATGATGCGCCGGCGCTTCACGCGGCAGATGTTGGTATTTCGGTCGAGAGTGCGAGTGATATCGCAAAAGGTGCGGCCTCGATTGTGTTGCTTGAACAGGATCTCGCTGTGCTGCTCGCCGGCATCCGAGAGGGCAGAAAAACCTTTGCGAATACCCTGAAATATATCTTCATGACGACGAGTGCAAATTTTGGCAATATGTTCAGCATGGCGGGTATCTCGCTGATTCTTCCCTTCCTGCCGCTTCTGCCGAAGCAGATTCTCAGCACGAATGTGCTGACCGATATGCCGGAGGTGCAGATTGCGGATGATGTTGTAGATGCGGAGTGGGTCAGCCGCCCGATCCGCTGGGACTTTCGCATGATACCCCGCTTCATGCTGCTCTTTGGTCTGATCAGTTCTTCGTTTGATTATCTGACCTTCTTTGTGCTGCTCCGTATATTCCGCGCGGATGCGGGGCTCTTCCGGAGCGGCTGGTTTGTTGAGTCGGTGGTTTCGGCGGCGCTCGTGGTGCTGGTCATCCGGACTGCAAAGCCCTTCTTTCGGAGCCGCGTGGGCAAGGGACTCTGCTTCGCGACAATTTTATCCATTCTCGCGGCCATTGCCCTGCCCTACACGCCGCTCGGCGCGCTGCTCGGGCTAGTGCCACTGCCTGGTTCTCTGCTCGCAGCACTGACCTTGGTTGTGGTATGCTATATGCTGACAGCTGAGGTTGCAAAGCGTTGGTTTTATCGGAATGGAAATGGCATCTAAGCGAAAAGAAAGCAGGAGGAAATGACCATGAAACAGCATCTTGTCATCACGATTGAGCGGGAGTACGGGAGCGGCGGACGTCTGCTCGGCAAGGCACTCTCGGAAGAGCTCGGCATTCCCTACTATGACGATGAGATTATCCGCGCGGCATCTGAGCATGCGGCAGTTGGTGAGGAGTACTTCCGCCTGAACGATGAGAAGCCTGGCAAGAGTTTCTTTGGACAGGCGCGGGATGTGGTCGGCAAACCGCGCCTCGCGGGCAATATTACACACCCTGACAATCTGTTCCGCTTTGAAGCGGAGACCATACGCGAGATGGCGGACAAAGGCTCGTGCATCTTTATTGGCCGGAGTGCAGATTTCGTGCTCGACGCGACCGAGTTCGGGGAGTTTGTGCGTCTCTTTGTCTACTGCGACATGGCAAACAAGATGCGCCGCGTCATGGAAGTGGACGGCGTGGACGCCAATGAAGCCATGGCGCGCATTCAGAAAATTAACCGCCAGCGCCGGGAGTACTGCCGCTATTTCACAGGCAACACCTGGGGCGATCCAATGCTCTACGACCTGCCCCTGAATACGACCCACCTCACAATTCCGGAGACAGCAGAGCTCGTGAAAACGTATCTGAGACTTCGAGGGCTCCTGGAAGCCTGAGGCAATTCACAGTTTTTTTACAGACAGGACAAGTGCGTCAAGGTATAATAAGGGCGCTTTCGTCTGGAGGGAAGCGCTATGAAAAATGATTCAGGAAGAAATCCGGGCAGCGGTCTGTCCTCGCAGAAGCGGAGACGGCGGCGCGCAGCGACAACAGCACAGAAGACTGCAGCGGGACTCGGTGCAGCCCTTCTGGTGTGTGGAACTGCTTTTTTTGTACAGGGACGCTTGGGTAAGACAGCCAGAAAGACAGATACGACACAGTCAGCGGCAGAGAGCATTGAGGCGACGCTTTCGCCGGAGGAGGCGCGCGCAGCCGAACTCGAGGCCAATGCGCGCACTGTCGTGGCCAGCTACAAAAACCTTGGCATTGTTGATGTCGAGGGGTATCTGAACATGCACAAGGAGGGCTCGCAGAACAGCGAGATCAACGGAAAGCTCTATGGCGGTTCTGCCTGTGAGATTCTCGATAAGACCGCAGATGGCTGGTATCATATCTCTTCGGGCGGTTTTGAGGGCTATGTGCACGGCGACTATGTGAAGACCGGCGATGAGGCGAAAACGCTCGCGCTGCAAAATGTGAAGCAGCGCGCGATTGTGAAGGCGGACAAGTTAAACATCCGCTCTGCGCCGAGCAAGGATGCCGACAGCGTCGGCACAGCGCTCCAGAATGAGCGTTATGAGGTGCTCGGCGAGCAGGACGGCTTTGTGAAGACGCGCTCGGGTTATATCAGCGCGGATTATGTGGACATTCAGGACTGTCTGAATGAGGCGCGGAAGCAGGATCTCCGGGCAATGGTGCTCAATATGTATGATAATCTCGGCGTCTCTGAGGTGACGGGTTACTTAAACATCCGCGAGGAGCCAAAAGAGGACGGCAAGATCATAGGAAAGTTGACCTCGAAGGCGGGCTGCAATGTCGTTGAGAATGCGAACGGCTGGATGAAAATCCAGTCCGGCGGCATTACCGGCTATGTGAAAGCAGAATATATTGCAACCGGAGAACAGGCAAAGGAAGAGGCCATGCAGAATGCCTCGCTGATGGCAATCGTGCATACCGATGTTTTGAAT
>CALLVJ010000059.1 GCA_938010625.1 uncultured Stomatobaculum sp.
AGAGTCATCATATCGATATTGTTGCCGTGTTCCACCCGTCACCCTCTTCGACTGATTGGATCGCGCAGCCGGACCATCCGGAGATGCGCTCACACCCCTGAAACTTCACCCCACCCGGAAGCGGGCCACTGAATTCTTGAGTTCCCGTGCCAGCTCGGACAGCTGCAGAATGGACCCTGCCGTCTGCTGCGTGCCCTCGTTGGTCTGGCTGTTGACCAGCAGAATGCGCTGGATGCTCTGCGCCACCGACGAGGCGGAGGCCGCCTGGTTCTCGGTGGTGCGGGAAATCCGCATGATCAGGTCCGCCAGTTCCTGCGACACCTGGCCGATGCCGATCAGCGCCATGCCGGCCTCGTCGGACAGCTTGGCACCGCGCACCACCCCCTGCGTGCTGCGTTCCATGGCGGCCACCGCATCGTGCGTGTCGGTCTGAATGGCCTTGACCAGGGCCGAGATCTGGCGCGTGGCCTCGGCCGAGCGTTCGGCCAGACGCTGCACCTCTTCGGCAACCACGGTAAAGCCGCGACCTGCCTCGCCGGCCGATGCCGCCTGAATGGCAGCGTTCAGTGCCAGCACGTTGGTCTGTTCGGTAATGTTGGAAATCAGCTCGACGATCTCGCCGATCTCCTGACTGGACTCACCCAGGCGCTTGATGCGCTTGGCGGTGTCCTGAATCTGCTCGCGGATGCCGCCCATGCCGGCAATGGCGTTCTGCACCGCGTCACGACCACGGCTGGCCGCCGACAGCGACTGGCGTGCAACCTCGGCCGACTCGGAGGCAGAAGCAGACACCTGCTTGATCTGCGCCGCCATGTTCAGGACGGCCTCACCGGTCTCGCGAATCTCGCGCGATTGCTGTTCACTGACGGCCTGCAGGTGCGACGCCGTGACCTGTGCGCTGGCCGAAGCCTCGGCCACGGCCGCGGCAGTACGGTTGATCCGGCCCACCAGGCTGCGCAGCTCCTCGACCGTGTAGTTGATCGAGTCGGCAATGGCACCCGTGATGTCGTCAGACACCGTGGCCTGCACGGTCAGGTCACCGTCGGCCACGTTCTGCAGTTCGTTCATCAGGCGCAGAATGGCGGCCTGGTTCTGGTCATTGATGCGGCTGGCTTCCTGCTCCAGTCGTTCGGCCTCCAACCGCTTGTCGATGGAGCGGTCAGCCTGGATCTTGGAGTCGTCATAGTAGGCCTTGCACAGCAGCAGCAGCGAAAGCACCGCGGCCGACGCAAAGCCCAGAATGGCCCACTGCATCGAGTTCTGCGTGTTGCGTTGCTCGACGAGGCGCGCCCGCAATGCGTTGGCGGCGCCCATCAGCTCATCACTCTTCTTGAAGACGTCCAGACCGGCATGGCGCGCCTGTGCCAGGGCGGGCAGTGCCTTCTGCGCTTCCAGCGCAAGCCGGACAAACTTCGCAGCAACAGCATTGTTCTTGCGCAGGGCTTCACGCGCCTCGGTGTTCTTCAGCGGGGCGATATTGCGGCTGGCATCACCATCCAGCGCTGTCTCGCGCGTCACGGCAAAGCTCTCGATGGCATCGGCGAGCGACACGGCATCACGGCTGTCAAACTGGCTGCTGCCGTGCATGCGGATGATCTCGCCCACAATGGTGCGCATCTTCGCGTTCAGGCGAGAGAACAGCAGCAGGTCGGGCGCGTTTCCGGCTCCGTCGCGGATGGAGGCCTTCGCGGCAAGCTGCGAGGCGGACAGTTCACGCTCAAGCCCCGCCACTTCGTTGACCAGGTCGTCAAAGCGCACCAGCACGTCCTGCTGTTCAATCAGGGCCTTGACCGACGGAGAGATGTCTTCCCAGGCCTTGCTGAAGCGCTGCTCTTCGTTGCGGTAGCTTTCCGGCAGGGGCGACACCCGCAGGCGATCCACCTCGCCGCCCTCTTTCAGCGCATTGAGCTTTGCGACATCGTAGCGGTCAAATGTGAAGAACTCCGCCTTCACGGTCTTGCCGTTGAAGCTATCCGCATCCAGCTGCACCGGGAAACCGCCATTCTGGTGATCTGTCTTGCCCGCCTCCGGCGCAATGATGCTGCCGCCTGCCGCTGTAGTTCCCTCTTCGATTGAAGATTCTGCCACCGTGCTCTCGGCTTCGCTGCCAGTTGGCGTGGTCTCCTGCTTCGCACCGCCGCAGGCGCTGATGCTAAGTGCTGCCAGCGCTGCCACACAGAACAATCCTGCTTTTCTCATATAGAACCTCCCTTATTTTTCCTGCCATCGTCTTACACTCTTGAAACCTTGCTCTTCATTATACTGGTTTGCAGAAATGAATTCAAGCCGCACAGCTCCTCTGTCAGCAAACCATCCTGTCATTTCGCCGTTCCATTGTATGCGACGCTGCCCGCCCTGCTGCGACAAATCAGGCGGCGCCAACAGCAAAGACGATACCTCCTCCCGCCCGGGAGAGACCGCAAACTGCTTCATAAGACAGGGAAAAAAAAGAGCTGCAACTCTCGCTGCAACTCTCTCATACGCTGCGGGAAATGGGACTTGAACCCACACGGCTTGTGGCCACTAGATCCTTAGTCTAGCCTGTCTGCCAATTCCAGCATCCCCGCTCGGTACGTTGGTATTCTACTATGCTGTCTCGAAGAATGCAAGCACTTTCCCAAAAAATTTGGGCTTTTTGTGATATACTTTTACTTCAGCTTCTCGCCGCGCGTGTCGCGATGGCCACGTCGAATTTTGTCTGGCTGCACTTTCTTTCCGTTGTGCACAAGGCTCTCTGCGGGCGGCACAAGCAGGGCGCGCTGCACCGCGTCGTCCGCGGCGAGACGCATGCCTCGCACCCCCCGCGCATTTTTTTTCATTTGCGGTACCTCCTCTGCGTTGAAGCGGAGCGCATAGTTTTCCCCGCTGAGCAGCAGAACGTCCTGTTTTTCCTTTCCGAGCGCCAGAACCGCCGCGAGGCTGTCTGTATCGCTGAGTTTAGTCGCGACCACAGTTTTATTGGCGGTCTCGAATTCCGCGCCTTCTACAAGCTTCACATAGCCCTCACAGCTCACAAATAAAAGCGAGGTATCCCGGAAACTTCCCGCCGCTGCAACCAGCAAAATTTCTTCCTTCCGCCCGTCAAAGCGGCTCACATTGTCAATCGGAATGCCCTTATCCCTTAGCTTCCCCATTGGCAGCTCACGCACTTTCACCTGATGCAGCACACCCGCGCTGGTATAGAGCTGTATCCTGCCGCTTGTCATAATCGAAAATACTGCGCGATAGTCGCCGTCTATCTGTTCCTTGTTTTTTTCATACGTCTGCATATCCAGGAGTTTGGCATAGCCAAAGCGATCCAAGACAAAAACCACCTGCTCATCCCGGGGCGCTCCCTCCTCAACCACAGCCTCCTTGCTGTCCTCAAGCGCCGTTCGGCGCGGAATGGCATATTCCCTCTTAATTTCCTCGAGATCCTTGATCAGCAGCTTGTCGAGGCGCGCACGGCTCGCGAGATAGCCCTCATAGGCCGCAATTCTTTTGCGCGTCTCAGCATGTTCCTTTTCAAGCGCCAAAATTTCAAGTCCAATCAGCTTGTAGAGACGCATCTCGAGAATGGCCTGCGCCTGTCGCTCGGTAAAATGCAGCTTCACTGCATCCCGGAGAAAGCTTGGATCTCTGAAATAGATGCGGCTCGCATCGCCCGTCGTGAGGCAGAGCTTTGCGTCCTCTAATTTTTTCGCGCCGCGGAGTATCGCAATGATCAGATCAATGCAGTCGCAGGCGGCAATCAGCCCCTCCTGCACTTCTTGTTTCTGCCGCTCTTTTTCAAGCAGCGTCGCATACTTCTTCTCGGCATTCTCATACTGGAATGCGAGATAGTGTTTCAAAATTCCCTTTAAGTCCAGTGTCTCGGGTCTGCCATCAGCAATCGCGAGCATATTGACGCCAAAACTGTCCTCGAGCTTGGTCTTCTTATAGAGCAGGTTTTTGACGCGCTCAAGGTCGGCATCACGGCGAAGCTCCAATACAATGCGGACTCCCTCCTTGGAACTCTGATTCGAGATGTCAACGACCTCCGGGAGCTTTTTGCTCTCAACGAGCGCTGCCACATCGCTCAGAAACTTGTCAATACCGGCGCCAACCATCGTATATGGAATTTCTGTGATGACAAGCTTATCGCGATCGCTGCGCTTCTTTCCAAGTTCCACTTCAATGCGCCCGCGAAGTTTGATCTTGCCAACGCCGGTGCGGTAGATGAGCGGGAGCTCACTCTGGTTTGCGACAATGCCGCCGGTCGAGAAATCCGGTCCTTTCAGGAAACCTAACAGTTTTTCATATTTGATCTCCGGATTTTTGATGTAGGCGATGCAGGCGTCGCAGACTTCGCCGAGATTGTGCGGCGGAATTGCGGTTGACATGCCGACTGCAATGCCCTCAGCGCCATTCACAAGCAGGTTCGGGACGCGCACCGGCAGCACTTCCGGCTCCTTCTCGGTCTCGTCGTAATTCGAGACAAAGCGGACGGTCTTGTCGAGGTCTCGGAGATATACCTCTTCC
>CALLVJ010000060.1 GCA_938010625.1 uncultured Stomatobaculum sp.
CACAGCGCCCATAATCTGTATTACCTTGCCTATATGCTGCTCACTCATGTATCGCTCTCCTTGTTCCCGCCCTATCACTGTCCCTCGGCGCCCGCGACGATCTCCGTGATCTCCTGGGTGATCGACGCCTGACGCGCGCGGTTGTAATAGAGACTCAGTTTATCAATCATTTCTCCGGCATTGTCCGTCGCCGCCTCCATGGCTGTGCGGCGCGCCGCATATTCACTCGCGAGCGAACTCGCAACGGCACTGTAGAGCAATCCCGCGAGATACTCCGGCACAATGGCGTCATAGACTTCCTCTGCACTCGGCTCATAGAGAATCAAATTCTGCGCTCTCTTTTTCTCTTCTCCTTCTTTGCCGCAGATTGCACAGTCTTCATTTTTGAAATCGACAAGCGGCAGCAGACTGGAAGAACCTGGCTCCTGCTTCATCAGAGAGACAAAATCGGTATAAAAAAGCGAAATATGTCCAAACTCTCCTGTGCGAAACAACGCGCAGAGCCGTCTTGCGACTGCATAGCAGTCCGAGACGCGGATGGAAGCGACCATCATCTTCTCGCTTCCCAGGCATTCGAGCCTCTTCTGCGCGACATAATCCCGCGCCTTTCTGCCAAGCGGAAGCACTGCGAATTCCTTTTCTCTGCTCTCCGTCTCAAAAGCGCGAAACAGATTGGCATTGTAACCGCCCGCCATGCCGCGATCACCTGCAATCAGCACATAGCAATGCCTATGGCTTTGATTTTTCCGCGCATAAACGCTGGTATAATCCGTATTTTCCGCGGCAATATTGATCAGAGTCTGCCGAAGCGCTGAAAAATATGGCGCGCTGGCCTCCGCCTTTTCCTTGGCTCTCCGCAGTTTCGAAGATGCAACCAGTTCCATCGCCTTCGTGATCTGCATGGTATTCTGTATGCTTTTAATCCGGAGTTTGACGGACTTCATATTTGCTGCAGCCATCGTCTCCTCCTGTTAAGCCTGCGCTTTGCTCGTCTGCTCACTCTGCAGGAACTCCTCGACGCAGCGCTGAAGCGCCTGCTTCAATCGCTCTTCTCCCTCCGCGCTATAGGCTCCGTTTTGCCGGATTTCCTCCATAACAGCGACACCGTCCGGATCTCTGTCGAGGAAGCGGTACAATACAGCTTCAAATTCCCTGATTTTTTCGACTGGAACCGGCGTCAAAATGTGATTGACAACTGCATAGAGAATCGCGACCTGTTTTTCAACCGGAATCGGCGTTGACTTTCCCTGTTTCAGGACTTCCACAATGCGCTCTCCCTGTGCGAGACGCGCCTTGGTGTCTGCATCCAGATCCGAACCGAACTGGGCAAAGCTCTGCAATTCACGAAACTGCGAGTAAATGAGCTTCAAGGTTCCGGCGACCTTTTTCATTGCCTTGACCTGCGCGTTGCCGCCGACGCGCGACACCGAGATACCCGGATTCACAGCCGGCATAACGCCGCTGTGGAAAAGTTCAGTCTCAAGAAAAATCTGGCCGTCGGTAATCGAAATCACGTTGGTCGGAATATACGCCGAGACATCGCCTGCCTGCGTCTCAATGATGGGAAGCGCTGTCATGGAACCCGCGCCCTTGTCCGCCGAGAGCTTTGCCGCGCGCTCTAACAGACGCGAGTGCAGGTAGAAGACATCGCCGGGGTATGCCTCACGGCCCGGCGGACGGCGAATCAGCAGCGAAATTGCGCGGTATGCAACCGCGTGCTTCGAGAGGTCATCGTAGACAATCAGCACATGCTGACCGCGATTCATAAAATATTCGCCCATCGCGCAGCCCGCATACGGCGCAATGTACTGCAAGGGGCTAGGCTCCGAAGCCGTCGCTGCGACCACAATGGTATAATCCATGGCGCCCGCCTCTTTGAGCGTATTTACAAGCGCTGTGACCGTAGAGCGTTTCTGTCCGATTGCGACATAAATGCAGACGACATCCTTGCCCTTCTGATTCAGAATTGTATCCAGTGCAATGGTCGTCTTTCCGGTCTGGCGGTCGCCAATGATCAATTCACGCTGACCGCGGCCAATCGGAATCATCGAATCAATGGCTTTGATGCCTGTCTGCATTGGCTCTTTGACCGGCTGGCGGTCAATGATGCCGGGCGCCGGGCTCTCGACCGCGCGATATTCTTTGCTATCAATCGGACCTGCGCCGTCAATCGGCTGGCCGATTGCATTGACCACGCGAGCAAGGAGCGCCTCTCCGACCGGGACTGAGACCACACGCCCCGTGCGTTTTACAGCCTGCCCCTCCTGAACGCCGACGTCCGAGCCGAACAAAACCGCCGAGACGCTGTTTTCTTCCAGATTCTGTGCCATACCGAAGCTACCATTCTGGAATTCGAGGAGTTCACCGGACATGCAGTTATAAAGTCCGGAAACTCTCGCAATACCGTCTCCGACCGTGAGCACTGTCCCGGTCTCGTTCTGAATGATGGCATTCTCATAGTATTTAATCTGGCTTCGAATGACCTCAGAGATCTTTTCTGACTTTAATTCCATTCTGTGCCCACCTTTTTACAGTACTATTTCTTCCACTTTTTTGCGAATCTCAAGGAGACGACCCGCGACGCTGCCGTCCAGGGTCTTTCCGTCGATCTCAACCACAATGCCGCCGAGCAGACTTGCATCGAGCATCTCCCGCAGCACCACTTGTTTTCCGCTCCGCTTCCCCAGCGCTTCTTTCAGCCTATCACGCTCTTCCTGGTCAAGCGGCACAGCTGTGCGCACAGTTGCTGCGACAATATTGTGCGCTGCGTTGAAACGGCGCTCATAGGCGCGGCACATGCCCCCATACTGAGACAACAGCTCCCTCTCGGTAATGAGCTTCAAGAAATTCAGAAGATAGGGTCTGATTTCGTCCCGGAATGCCTGATCCAAAAGCCCCAGGCGCTTGTCCTTCGGTATGCTGGGCTCCGAGAGCAGCTCACAGTACTTCGGATTTTCGTGAAACAGAGCCTGCACGCCCTTCATCTCAGCCAAAATCTCCCGTTCCTGCTGCTCCTCTGCCGCAAGATCATAGAGACTCCCGCCATAAAGCTCTGCAACGCGCATCATGACGCATCCTCAACCTTCTGCAGAAAATCATCAATCAGCGCGCGGTGATCCGCCTCATGAACCTCCCGCTCTATCACTCGCCCTGCAATATCCATCGCAAGACCGCCAATTTCATCCTTCGCCTCATTGAGAACGCGCTTTTTCTCCTGGCGGATATCATTTTCCGCCTTCGTTTTCAGCGACTGCGCCTCGGTTCTCGCACTTGCAAGCAGAGCATCTGCC
>CALLVJ010000061.1 GCA_938010625.1 uncultured Stomatobaculum sp.
AGACTGTGCTTTTTCAGCAACTTTTTTTAGATAAAATGAAATTTGGGTTGGAGGTGTTCTATGTGATATGGAAGCATCTGGCCGGGATATTTGTGCTAGATGTCCTGTTGATCTACTTTACGAAGCCGGAAAATCCCTTATATGTGCTTTTTCTTTCGTTCCTCTTATGGCGCATCTCCTATGCGGATTTATCCGGCATAGGGATGGATGTAAGGCTTCTCTTTCTGCTGTTTCTCGCTGGCGCGTTTATCTATGAAAAAGCGGTACTGATATATTTTGTCCTATGCGGTATGGGCGCAGCAGCGTTCTACGTGTTCTGCCGTTTCCACCGCGCAGAACAGAATCAGCATACAGAGGAATATATCCCATACGATCTCGCCGGGCTCATCCTTGTGCTCCTCTATTATTTGCTTGCTCTGCCCATGCCGCACTGGTTATATCAGTTGGCGTTTCTTCCTCTGGAAGACCAAACCATGCGGATTTTTGGCGTTGAAATCGTCTCCGTCAGTATGGCAGCTCTTTTTCTTAGGAGTCACTTCAAAGGAGACAGACGCAAAGGGATCTTCTACGGCGTCTTGTTCGGTCTCTGCAACCCACTCGTTTCCCTTATTTCTATGCTGATCGGTCATTTCATCCGATACGGCATTGGCATAAAGTCTTTATCAACAAAGAATGTCAGGGAGGTATTTTCTTGAAGATTGATCAACTGTTTCATCGCGCGGAGCATTTTACGCCGCCGACGACTTCGCAAAGTCCGGCTGAGAAAGCCAGCCGCAAGTGGGACGCCCGCGAGGGAGAGATCATTGAGCAGAATTACAATCTGCGGCGGCTTTTATTGGGGCTTGTCATTGTCATCGTGGCGCTGGCCGGGGCTCTGTGCTACAAAGCAATCACCGAGAACACGCTTGTCTATGTAGTCGAAACGGACATCAAGACAGGGGAGGTTCGCAACGTCGGGACAGCAAATTCCATGGCCAACTATACGCCGAGCGATGAGGTGTATAGTTACTTTATCCGTCAGTTTGTCCAGGATATTCGCAGCGTTCCTTTGGATGAGGTCGTTTACAATAAGCAGCTGAGCACAGCTTATAGCTTCTTAACCAAAGATGGTGCGAATATCCTCACGTCGCGCATGGAAGCGGAGAATCGTGTGCAGAAGATGCATAATGCGACCGTTCAGGTCACGATCAACAGCGTTATTCCCATGGAGGGCGGTAAAAGCTATCAGGTGCGCTGGTCAGAGGTTGAATACCGGGCTGGTGCCAGCCGACGTGAAGTTACGCCGTATACAGGACTATTCACCGTTGAAATCATCAAGACGGACGACAAGGAGAAACTCGCCGTCAACCCTCTGGGTATCTACATCAAGGATCTGCGTTGGGAGCGGGATACTGAAACGAAGGCTACCCAGGAGCCGAATGCGCCACAGACTGCACAGGCAACTCAGACGACCAAGCCATAAAAGAAGAGGAGAATGAAGAATGAAACTGAACAAAGCTAATCTCAAACTGCTTGTTTGCTGCTCGCTCCTGTGCTCCAGCGTATGGGGTTCAGGGACGGTCAATGCGGCCACGCTTTCGGAATTCCGAGCAAAATATGCGCCCGTGGAGCAGGAGGCCGATCCTGAAATCAGCGGTGCAGCAGAAAGTGCGATGCGGCACAGCGAACAGCTTCAAAACGAATTGGACAGCTTGACCGGACAACTCGAGTCGCTGAAGGATCAGAAAAACAGCGGAAACGAAGACCTGATCCGCACGATTTCTGAGCGACTGGCAGATCTCGAGGCAGAGCTTAGAGCTCAGTCCGATCTGCAGATGGAGCTGATGCAGCTCCTGGAGAGCAGGTACAGAGCGTCATACAACGATTATGATGACAATTCTTCCAGGCGGGCACTCATCAATCCAGTGCCATACGGCGGGAATACTGTCTCCTACACGCAGGATGCTGCCAACGCACAGGGAAACAGCACGATGACCTTTTCGTATGCGCCCGATCAGCTCTACAAAATTTACTGCCGTACAGGATACCTCACGGATATTGAGCTGAAAAAGGGCGAGCAGATCTCCTTTGTGGGCGG
>CALLVJ010000062.1 GCA_938010625.1 uncultured Stomatobaculum sp.
CGGGGGTATAGTCGTGGCAGGTGGTGTAGGGGCTACCTGAAAAGTGGTAGAGGCCGTAGGGGCAGTTTTCGGTTTGGGTGCGCCCGGCGATGTGCAGCAGGGCGGCGGCGATGTGGCCGGCATAGGTGGGGGCGCCGCTTTGGTCGGCCACGATGCCGAGGCTGTCGCGTTCGCGGCCGAGGCGGAGCATGGTTTTCACGAAGTTGTGGCCGTGTTCGCCAAACACCCAGGCGGTGCGCAGGATGATGTGGCGCGGGCAGGCTTTCACGCAGAGACCGCAGGCCACGCACTTGTCCTTGTCGACGACAGCGATGCCGTCGACCACATGGATTGCGTCGAACTCACAGACCTTCACGCAGGAGCCGCCGCCGAGACAGCCGAAGTCGCAGCCGAGATCGCCGCCGCCCGGCATGACCGACATCTGGTTGCAGTCAGCCGGTCCCACGTTCTTTGCGCGCTTGATTGCCTTGTCGCAGGTGCCGGAACAGCGAACCATTGCGACCTTCTTGACGGCCTCACCCGCCTGGACACCCATGATGTCCGCGATTTTCTGGGCAACCGGCTTGCCACCGACCGGACACTGGGTGACCGGCGCTTCGCCGCTCGCAATCGCGTGCGCGCAGCCGTCGCAGCCCGGGAAGCCGCAGGCACCGCAGTTGTTGCCGGGCAGCGCCTCACGGACCGCGAGTTCTTTCTCATCCACTTCTACTTTGAACTTCTCACTTGCAATGCCAAGTCCCATGCCGCAGATCAGACCGACAATGCCGACAATCGCAAACGAGATAATGACAATGGTCAAATTCATCTCTCTCCCTCCGCTCAGCTGATCATACCCGAGAAACCGGTAAACGCGATTGCCATGAGACCTGCGCTGATCAGCACGATGGGCAAGCCGCGGAAATACTTCGGAATGTCGTTGCCCTCACATCTCTCGCGAATGCCCGCGAGAATCACAATGGCAATGGCATAGCCGACTGCCGTGCCGACGCCCCAGGCGAGGCCTTCAATAAAGTTATACTCCTTCTGCACGTTGTCGAGTGCCACACCGAGGACAGCGCAGTTCGTCGTGATTAACGGCAGGTAAATGCCGAGCGATGCGTGCAGGGACGGCATGCTCTTCTTCATGAACATCTCGATAAACTGCACAAGAGAGGCAATCAGAAGAATGAATACAATCGTCTGCAGATAGTCAATCTTGAGTGGGCGCAGCACAAACATGTAGACCAGCGAAGAGAGAATCGTCGCGAGGAAAATCGTGAAGATAACCGCGCCGCCCATACCTGCTGAGGTGTCTTTTTTCTTTGATACACCAACGAAGGAGCAAAGTCCCAGGAATCTGGAGAGCACAACATTGTTGACCAATGCGCCGCTGACCAGGAGCAATGCTACTTTTGACATCACTTCGCCTCCTCTTTCTTCTCCGCTGCCGGGCTCTTCGCCTCAGTTGTCTGCGGCTGCACTGCCGCTGCGGGCTTCGCTTCTGTCTGGGGCTGTACTGCTGCGGCAGCTGTCTGCGGCTTTGCCGCCGTCGCACTCCCCGCTGCCGGCTTTGCGACCGGCTTCACGACCTTGGTCTTCACCTCTTCGAGGGAGGGACCGTTGGTCTTCTTCCGACCGCGATTCTCATCCTGGTAGTACTGCATTGCCGCGACGAGGAAAGCCATCACAAAGAACGCGCCCGGAGGCAGAACAAAAATCGAAATGTGGTAGGCATCCGGAATCAGCTTGATGCCGAAAATTGAACCTGCGCCGATCAGCTCGCGGAAGGAGCCGAGCAGCAGGAGCGCGAGCGTAAAGCCGAGCCCCATGCCGATACCGTCAAACAGCGCTGGAATCGGCTTTGCGCCGAGCGCATAAGCCTCTGCGCGTCCCAGGATGATACAGTTCACGACGATCAACGGAATGTAAATGCCGAGCGAAGTGTAGAGCGACGGTGCAAAGCCCTGAATCAGAAGCTGCACAATCGTGACAAGTGACGCGACGACGACAATCTCCGCAGGGAGACGCACGCGGTCCGGAATCACACCCGAGAGCGCAGAAATTAAAAGGTTTGAAAACATCAAAACAACCAGAGACGAAAGCCCCATGCCTATTGCATTGACCGCTGAGGTCGTGACTGCAAAGGTGGGACAAAGTCCCAGCGCCATAATAAAGACCGGGTTCTCTGTGATGATACCGTTCTTCAGGCGTTCCATACAAACATTCACGGAATCTTTTCCCCCTCTCACTGATGTAAGCCGTTGTTTACAAAGTAGAGCGCTGCGTTGACGGCATTGGTCACGGCGCGGGAAGTAATGGTCGCGCCGGAGATTGCGTTGATCTTGTCGTTGTCAAGTTCGCCATCTCCTGCTTTCGTGACGCTGAACTTCTCGCCTTTCTTGCCGGAAAACTGCTTGTACCAGTCCGTGTCGCGCGCATTCATGCCGAGACCTGCCGACTCCGAGATCGAGAGGAACGCAATGCCGTTGATCGTCTGTCCGTCTGCCTGAATGCCAACTGAAATCGAAACCAAACCGCCATAGCCGTCCTTGGAGCTCGCATTGATGATGTGACCGACCACAGCTCCACTTGCATCGACCGCATTGACCACCTTATCAATCAGAACATTGCCGAAGCCCTGCTCCGCGAGGGCCGCTGCATTTGCCGCAATCAACTGCTCACCGTCCGGATTCTCCTTAAAGTCTGCGGCATCTGGAAATACCTGCTTGTATGCCGCAACGGTCGCCGCGTTCTGGGCTGCCTGAATTGGCTCATAAGTCACACTGTAAACGACGCCCAGCAAGAGCCCCGCAATCAGTGTAATCAGCATGAGGCGCAGTGCATCGCTCACAAACGAAGTCTCTTTTGTCTTACTCATGCTCTTTTTGCCTCCCTTCTGCCGAATGCCTTCGGAATGGTCGCGCCCTCAATGAGCGGCGAGAGCATGTTTCCAATGATAATCGAGTACGACACTCCCTCTGCGCCCGTGCCGAAGATACGGAAGAGGCCGGTCAGAATGCCAATGATGACCGCATAAATCATCTGCCCTTTCTTCGTCAGCGGCGTGGAAGCATAGTCCGTCGCCATGAAGAATGCGCCGAAGATCAGACCGCCGCCGAGCACCTGCGCGAGAACGTAATTCAGGTCGTGCTCGCCGAAAATAAAGACAAAAATTGCAGTCGTCACAATGTAGATGACCGGAATTTCAAAGCTGATGACCTTCCTCCAGAGCAGATAGGCCGCGCCAAAGAGCAGGGCGATCGCAGAGACCTCGCCAATGGTGCCCGGAATGTGCCCCACAAAGAGCTGGAATAAATTCACATCCGCCGTCGCCGGTGTGCCCGCCTTCATCGCGGTTTTCATGACAGCGAGCGGCGTTGCGCCCGTTGTCGCGTCAAAATTGATTGCCTTCGAAGTGAAGTTATTCATGTACTTCGCGAGCGAAATCAACAGGAAGCATCTGCCGGCGAGCGCCGGGTTCATGAAGTTCTGTCCAAGGCCACCGAACATCTGCTTTGCAACGATAATCGCAAAGACTGCGCCGAGCGCCGGGATCCAGAGCGGAATCTCCGGCGGCATGTTGAGCGCGAGAATGAGACCCGTGACAACTGCCGAGCAGTCGGAAATGGTCACTTCCTTTTTCATGCCGCGCTGCCAGAGATACTCGGAGAGCACTGCTGCGAGCACGGTCACCAGAATCACAAAGAGCGCGTGGATGCCGAACTGTACCACGCCGTAGACTGCAGTCGGAATCATAGCGATACAGACATCCAGCATAATCTCCCGCGTCGAAGCGCGGTCTCTCACATGCGGAGAGGCGGAAACATTCAATAAATTCATTGCTTACTTTGTCTCCTTTCCGCTCGCCGCCTTCTCTGCGGCAGCCTTTTTCCGCCGCTCTTCGCCAATGCGGCGCTTCATCTGCTTGAACGCCTGGGTCAGCGGCCGTCTCGCAGGGCAGATATAAGAACAACTGCCGCACTCAATACACTCCATACCGTAGAGCTTCTCATACCCCGCGCTGTCGCCGTTCATACAGCTCTTCATCATGAGCACCGGAACCAGGAACTCCGGACATACCTCGCCGCAACGCCCGCAGCGAATACACGGGCTCTCCGGCTTTTTCTCGACCTCATCTTCGAGGAAACAGGTCAGTGAAGACGAATTTTTGGTGACAGGAACATCGGTCGTATACATCGCCTGTCCCATCATCGGACCGCCTGAGAGAATCTTCTTCGGATCAGCCTTGAAGCCGCCCGCCGCTTCAATGATATCATTGTAATTCATGCCGGTTCTGACTTTGAAGTTCTGCGGCTCCTTCACTGCATCGCCGGTAATTGTGATGACGCGCTCCAGAATCGGTGTCCGCTTGCAGACAGCATCGTAGATCGCCATGACGGTGTTCACATTGTCTACGACACAGCCCGCATCCGCCGGGAGCATGGAAGAGTTGATCTCTCTGCCCGTCACCGCATAGATCAGCGAGCGCTCGCCGCCCTGCGGGTACTTGGTGCGAAGCGGCAGCACCGAAATCTTCGGCTCATCCTTCACGAGTGCGCTGAGCTTCTCGATTGCCTTCGGCTTGTTGTTCTCGACGCCGATCACAGCCTTCGCGTTCTCGAAAAGCTGCAGCATGACCTTGACGCCGCCGATTAACCGTTCTGGCTCCTCGATCATCATGCGGTAATCGCAAGTCAGATAGGGCTCACACTCCGCACCGTTTACAATGATGTAGTCAATCTTCGACTCATCCTTCGGCGTAAGCTTCACATTGGTCGGAAAACCTGCGCCGCCGAGCCCCACAATGCCAGCCTCCCGCACAATGTCCCGGATTTCCTGCTTGCTGAGCTTCGACGCATCCCTGTCTTCTCCAAGACCCTCAACTGCCGTATACTGACCGTCGTTCTCGATCACAATCGAGATGCTCTTCGTGCCGCCTGCGGTGACACGAGGCTCAATCTTTTTTACTTTTCCCGACACAGAGCTGACCACGACTGCTGAGATAAA
>CALLVJ010000063.1 GCA_938010625.1 uncultured Stomatobaculum sp.
CGGATCCTCCTCTCTTACGCGATGCGCACGCGCGGGTCAACCACGGCATACAGAATATCGGTCAGCAGGTTTCCAATCAGTGTCAGAATGCCGATAAAAACCAAATAGAACATCGAAAACGGAATATCGCCCGAGATCATCGCCTGGTACGAGGTATAGCCAATGCCCGGAATGGAAAACAGCTGCTCGGTGATCATCGCGCCCGAAAATAGTGCCGGCAGAGACGTGCCCCAGAGTGTCACAAGCGTAATCAGTGTGTTCCGAAAGGCATGATGGTAAATCACACGACGCTCGGAGAGCCCCTTGGCTCTCGCCGTGCGGATATAGTCGGAGTTCAGGACTTCAAGCATATTGGTGCGGATGTAACGCATGTAGGCGCCGATGCTCGCAATGGTCAGCGTCATAATCGGCAGCACGAGGTGCATGGCGATGTCCCATCTCTGTCCCATCGGCGAAAGGAAATCGTGATTTCTGCCGACCAGGCCGTTCAGATCAAACCATTTCAGGTTGACCGAGAATGTCAGCTTTAACAGCGAGGCAATGAAAAAGGTCGGGAGGGAGATGCCAGCCAGCGCAATAATTGAAATCACATTGTCTGCGGTCGAATACTGCTTCGTCGCCGCAATAATGCCAAGTGGGATCGAAATTGCCACTTCGAGAATCATGACAATCAGGCTCATCCAGAACGAGATGCCAACGACCTGCGCAAACTTCTGTGTGACCGGAACTGTGTACTTCCAGCTGTCGCCGAAGTCGCCGCGAACCGCCTTTGAGAGCCAGGAAAAAAAGCCGGGCACAATGCCCTTGTCCATGCCATAGGTCGCCGAGAGCTGCTGCATCCATTCGTCAAATGTCTTAGAGCCCGGCTGCTGTGATTTCTGTCTTGCAATCTGCTCGAGATACGAAGTCGGGAGCGACCGCATCAGGACATAGAGCAGAAAGGAGACAATCAATAAAATCACGACAGACCACAGCAGTCGCTTGATAATGTATTTTTTCATAAAAACCGCTCTTCCATACAGGGCAAGCGACCGCGCAGTGCGACGCCTGCTGATAGATCGGGAAAACCGCATTCCCCATGACGATAGGGAATGCGGCCCTGCCCGAAAACAACATTTACGGATTGCCGTACTTACTTGTTCAGCTCAAGGTTCTCAATCACTCCATACCACTTGTAGAATGTCGTGATATCCGGCGTAATCGTATCTGTCTTGATGCGCTCCGCCGAGAACGTTGTGACGTCCTGTCTCTGATAAACCGGAATCTCACAGGACCAGTCAATAATCTTCTCGAGGCAGGCCTTGTAAATGGTCTT
>CALLVJ010000064.1 GCA_938010625.1 uncultured Stomatobaculum sp.
AACTGGTTGCCCGGAAACGCCCGAGCTCCAGGAGCACGCGCTCCGCAGTCCGGAGCCATAAATTGGCGCGCGCGATCGCCTCGGCATCGCCAAGAAAATTCACCTTGCCATTATCGACCGCTGTGATCTCGTAACCCAGATTCGTAATTTCCCGCTTTAAGACTGCCTCTAGACCGAAGTGGCAGGGCGCCGTCAATGTATATGTCATCTTCATACGAAAAGTGTACGCGAAAAAAGAAGTCACTGCAAGCCGAAGCTCACAGGACTTCCCGTTTTTTTTTGCTCTTTTCTGTTTAGTCGCCAAGCACATTGCGGATGGCAAGCGGCGTCGCATAGTCCCAGGCGGTAATCTGCACGCCCTCTCTTTGCCCTCTCGCGTGAATTGCCTTGCCATCGCCAATGTAGATTGCGATGTGGTTGACCTTGCCGTCGCGCGGCTGCCCATCATAGGCGATGATATCGCCGGGGCGCATCTGATCTGCGCTGATTGCAACACCGGAAGAAGCCTGAACCGACGACTGATGCTCAAGACTGATACCAGCCTGCTCCTGCATCACATGCAGGATGAGTCCTGAACAGTCGATACCGCTCTGCGGGTCAACGCCGCCATACACATAACGACTTCCCTCGAGGCTCTTTGCGTAACTTACGATGGCCTTTCTGAGTTTGCTGACCTTGCTCCAGTCCGTGGAGCTCTTGCCAGCGCCGCCCGATGTCTTGGCCTGTGCAGTCACCGGATCGGAGCTGTTGCCGCTGAGCCTCGCCTGGATTCTGCCATTCGGTCCCGCGCTGCCGTTGGATTTCTGCTCCTTCTCAGTCTCCGACTTCCGGGACGCCCCCTGGCGAACGACGGCAGCACTTGTATTGGAGAGTCTCTCACTCTTCTCTTCTGCTGCTTCCACTGACTTGACCGGCTTCATGTCACCGACCACTGCCGCCTCCACGCGCTCCTCGGTCTCACTGTCGGATGCCCCCGCCTCCTCAGCATCGAATTCTGGCACAATCTCGTTGACCACGCCGCTCTCTGTTTCGCTTCCGCTGCTCTGGTCAAGAGCCTCGACCAAAATCGCATCGTCCTTTGCAGCAAATGCCGGCGCAGTCGCCGCAATCGATGCACAAATGACCAGAGCCGCACAAACTCCCAGTTTCTTTTTCACAGCAGTTCCCCCTATATTCTGATGATTTTCCGAACCTCGATACATATTACAAAGATATTGCAATCTGTTTCAAATATGAATTCAGTATAGAGTATAGGTCTCGCCACAAGTAAAGTCAACTTTTCATCTTTACGATTTGTTTATTTTTTACGACAATTATTGATTAATTGAGGTAGCTTGCAATGCGAACAGGTGTCCTGTAATTCCACGCCGAGACAA
>CALLVJ010000065.1 GCA_938010625.1 uncultured Stomatobaculum sp.
CTTGGAACACATCTCGCCAAGTGCGCGGAAAAACTCAAGGTCGAGGACAATTTGCCGCTCGTCACGGGAAGTCAGATAGCTCAGGAACTCATCCACAACAATCAGATATCCCTTGTCCGGATACTTTGCAGAGAAAGCCATCATCATATCACGAATCAGCTTTTTATTATCGCGGACTGTATCAAAATCCGGCACTTCAAAATCAATTCCTCGTGCCGCAAAATCGTCTTCGATGAAGCCAAACAGGATTTCTCGCAGCGACATCGTTACACCGCCGATTTCAATGCGAAGTACTTCAAACTTGCCTGCGATACACTCCATCTCTTTTGCAAAGTTTTTATTCTGGAGATACTGAAGGTTATCCGCATCCTTGGCAATAGATGAAATCACGCTCATCAAGTGTGATTTACCAGTACCATAGTTACCAACAACAAGAACACCCTTGTTGTCAACCACTTCATCCATCTGAAGCTGGTCCAATACCGGACTTTTCAGATTTGCCGCCATGGTATCAGACATAACATAAGATTTCACATACTCCTTCGCTCGGTTCGCATCATCAGCCGTAGTAAGCTGAATGACATCCTCAATCGGGTTGAAGCTTATCAAGTCTGAGTACTTCACTTTTTTATCCTCCCTTAAACGACACAGGTTATGTCGTATTGTTCTACATCGTATTCTTTATAGTCCGCATATCCATCTTCTGCATAAACCAATTTTCCATCTGCCACGGATCCCGGCCACAAAACAGAAAAGGGCTTGCTTCGATTCGCAACTGTAAGAAGCTGCAAAACATCTATCTTGAATGCTGGATTGAACAGCACATCAAAGTCTCGGACACAACTGTTTTCCGGAATATTTGTAAGAACTTCCTGAAAGCATCTTTCAATCCTCATGGTTCTTCGTTCCGGTTTAATTTTAATGAGCAGAGCCGCCATTTTCTCATTTAATGAAACCTGCTGTAAACTTTCACAGTATTTTTCATTACAGTAGACAACTGGTCTCATCAGTCCTGTTTGATTTTCGGATTGGAGCAGCCGATACTGTATTATCCTTCCCATTCGGCCACCATCCTTATTCTACATTATCAGCTGTCCCATTATCTGGACTATCTGGGATAAAATCCAACACATCGTCAGCGGTACATCCTAATGCAAGACATATTTTTTCTACCATTTCAATAGAAACAGGTTCTCCGCGCCCCATTTTACCAATGGTACTTGCGCTGACTCCGGCAAGCTCGCACAGCTCTTTCTTCTTCATTTTCTTGTCAATCAACAGCTTAAACAACTTGTTATATGATACTGCCATCGCCTCTGCCTCCTGCTTAAAAACAACCTGCCCATGGGTATAATTTCTCTATTTTCGAGTATAGTACTTATCATCTTCTAAGTAAACAGAAAATCATGCGTTCAAAACACTTTTCACTCTTCTGCAAGCAGGGCTTTCGTGACATAAAAGCGATTTTCTGCTTGTTGGGGAAACTCCCTAATCCCCATAGAACGCTGCCTGCGGCATCGGGCTGCTGCGTCTCCGTTCCACTCCGGTCCGCGCAAAGCAGACGTCCACCGGACGTCTTGCGCCCGTTCCGGATGCTTTAACGGCAGTTCCTGCCAAAGAAAACGCCGGAGTGAATCATCACCCCGGCTTCAAAAAACATTTACTTGTGCTTGCGGCCTCCACGCTTTTTGTAGTCCTCGTCTATACGCTTTTTCCAGTCTGCGCTCAGCGGGGCACTGCACCGGACAGAGCTAATTGCTTCGCTGACCACCTCATAATTCAACGCAGTTCCTTCACTGTCGCACTGATAGTTGACTGCACGATCTGCGCCGATTCCGAACTGACTTGCGGTCTCTACTGCGTCAATATTAGCACCAAGGAACAAAAACTCCCAACCGTATTTTGCTTTCTGTCGCTCGATCATCTGCTTCACTTTTTCGCTGTTGTACCGGCGGCTGGCATTTTCCATTCCGTCCGTAGTGATTACAAACATAGTGTGTTCCGGCACATCCTCCGGTCTTGCGTACTTGTGAATATTTCCAATGTGATGAATCGCCCCGCCGATGGCATCTAAGAGTGCTGTGCAGCCGCGAACTGTGTAATCACGGTCAGTCATTGGTCGAACGTCCATTACATTTACACGGTCGTGCAGGACTTCGCTCACATTGTCAAACAATACCGTTGAGACCAGTGCTTCGCCCTTTGCTTTTTTCTGCTGCTCAATCATAGAATTGAATCCGCCGATGGTATCCCGTTCTAATCCGCTCATGGAACCGCTGCGGTCTAAGATAAAAACGATCTCTGTTAAATTCTTTCTCATACACTTGTCCTCCCAAAATCTCGCCCTTGCGGGCTCGCTGTCGCGGTATTCGCCAAGGTTTCGAGCAAGCTCGAACTTTGGCTCATTACACGCGCATATGGCTGCTCGGTTTCGTACCTTACAGCCATAGTATAGCGATTTTCTTTTGTGGAGTGGTCGCATGGAAAGCGACATTTCTTTGTCCTTATGCTCCGATCAGACTCTGGTCAAAAGCAAACAGTGCCTCGTTGATTTCATACACATTGTAGTTTCCCCGTTCGACAAAATATTCTACAATGATATCGAATTTGCTCGAATGGGAAAGGGTAAACCCTGCCTTGCCGAGCATCTCCTGCATCTGGACAAGTGGCAACTCCAAAGCCAGAGCAAATGCCAGCACCGTAGGTTTGGAGGGCTTATAGAATTTATCTGAACGGATCTTTGAAAAGAGCTTCCGGTCAATATTTGCCTTCTTGTAGCACTGGGCATCCGTCATGCCGCTTTCATCAATCTTCCGCAGCAGCATTTCCGAAAAGCTCTCATCAATCTGTCCTAATGCCTCTTCCAAAGATTGACTGCTACAAGATTTACAGATTGCTTCGGGCGGCAGCGTTGCAGGTGCAGCTTCAAAGCAGGATTCCTCTGACAACGCTTCGAGCCGCCGTCTCTGTTCTGCTCGGCTTTCGGTATGTTCCTCCACATACCGGTCATCTATGTACGCTGCGATATCAGCAAATAGTTTTCCACCAATCTGATATGCCTTCCGGTCAAAGATAACGATGTAGACCATCATCTCATTTTCCAGCAGGAATGTGCTGATGGTATCGACTGCAACTTTTAGAGCCTGGTCTTTGGGATAGCCGTAGATGCCGGAAGAAATCAGCGGAAAGGCCACCGACTGACAGCCATTTTCTTTCGCCAGATTCAGAGATGTCCGATAGCAGGATTCCAGAAGCTCCTGTTCCCGATGTTTGCCATCCCTCCAACGCGGTCCAACTGCATGGATCACATATTTGCAGGGCAAGTGGTATCCCTTTGTGATTTTTGCGCTGCCTGTCTCGCAGCCATGCAGCGTACTGCACTCTGCAAGCAGCTCCGGTCCGGCAGCACGATGAATGCAGCCGTCCACACCACCACCGCCCAAAAGAGACGTGTTGGCAGCATTGACGATTGCGTCAACGCTCATTTTTGTAATATCGTTTCTGATAATCTGCAATGGCATGAAGCATACCTCCCATTCGTCAGATCAATGCCCTTGTCTGTTCAAATATCTATTTAAAGTGTCTCATACATTGCTTTCAATTCTTCCAGAATCTTCTCCTTTGTTCTGCCAACCACTCCCAGTTGCTTAATATCCACGTTTTCATTTTTCATACGCTGGACAAACTCTTGAATATCGGCATAAACTCCTTGGGGAGCCACTATCTTGGCGGTGGGATCAATCAACTCCGTCAGACGGAAAACATCATTCTTATGTTTCTTAATATTCTTGCTATCAACGTGTTCTCCTGCGGCCTTACGATCTGTCAAATCCATCCATGCTTTTGCCTTAAATGGAATCAAATATGCCGCATCCAAGACAGTCACTCCATCAACGACAACTTTCCCCTGCTTCAGAAATTCGTAGTAATCATTGTCTAAAAGAATCGCAGACAGACTTGAAATATCATCGTCCATCGGTAACGGTGTTAGCACTGCATCTTCTGGAAGCTGAATGGCATCCAGCTTCCGTGTAAAAAGTTCAATCATCGCAGGATACTGATTTGAGATTGGATGACTAAAACGATAGAACTGCGGCACACCCGAACTTTTATTGCAATGTTCATATCCAGCCTGTTTTACATATTCCCAAAATTTCTTCCCGAAATTCGCATCAACTGCTTCTATAATCAGAACAAGGTCAGAATGTCACACGCCGTTCCTCCAATGATGGCATATTGTTCTTCACTGCCCTTGAACCATTCCTTAAAGCTATCAATCCCTGTAACCATCTATCTTCCTCCACAGTTCATTCAGCATTTCTTCTATTGCTTCTTCAACCCGCTCATCTGCATCTTCTCTCAATGCCAATGCCAACGAAAGCTCGTCTACAGTATTTCGTGTGGACAATTTTCGTGGATTGTATCTCCACATCTCTACGGCCACTTGCACCTGCGAATTCTGCAAGCTATTGGTCATAACATCTTTCCATTGAGAGATTCTTTCTGCCGCATAACATCTGACATTCGGTGCGTTCAGCATGGAATACTCAGCCAATGCCGAATATCCGCTTTCCAGCAAGTCTGTTCTCACGAATTCTTTCGGAATATAAACCGTTCGTTTTATTGGGTTCAGTAACTTATCTCCTGCTTTTTGGAACAGTGTTTTCGGAGAATCCTCAGATTGCATGATCCTCTGCACACCAACTTTCCTGATATGCAGCAATCCCATTTCTTCAAGCTGTCTCGATGCCCTTGATATAGAAGTAGGTGTCAGTTCCAAGTCCTTCGCAGCTTGACTTGTAGATAGTTCCTGTGCGCCTCCATAAATGAAATGCAGTAGAAGCATCTGTGCCGATGGAAGTATTTCTTCCCGTGGCATTTTTTCCGCACTGCACCGTTCCTGCAAATACACTGCCATAAAGGGCAAATAAATTTGCTTTCCATCTACAATAAATGGAATCTTCTCACGAATCAAATATTCTTTCTGCCGATGGCTAAGTTCTTTTAACACCAGCACAACAGGCAAATTATTATTTTTCTGTATCCGGGCAATATGCTTTTTCAGTACTTCAATCTGCTCCAGTTCCGTCTTAGGATAAAGAAAAATCATCTTCTGTTCATTTATAGACACCATCTGTAAGCGATACCTTGTGGCTATAAAATTGGGTAAGTGCTTAAAGTCCACATCCTCACAGGCAACCTTGACTCCAAGAACCTTATTGAG
>CALLVJ010000066.1 GCA_938010625.1 uncultured Stomatobaculum sp.
GAGACGCAGAATCGCATTGTTTGCATCGTACTCGCCCGTCAGCAGGGTTTCTGCCTTCAGGGCACTCAGCTCTTTTACGAAGCTGTCAAGCATCTCCCGTATCTCCGGAATCAGTTCTTCATCGCCCTCCTCATTGCCGAGCTCAATCATATCTGCAATATCCTGGTAGGCGGTCGAGAGCTTGTGAAAGCGCTCCACTGTGTTCTTCAGGCTCTTATTCTCCCGCACAATTTTGGTCGACTGCTCCGGGTTCTCCCAGAAGTTCGGTTCCTCCATCATGCGATCCAGCTCTGCAATGCGTTTCTCCTTGTTCTCGAGATCCAGAGAGCCCTCCACCTCCTGAAGCGGCTTCTGATAGGTGGAGAGAGTATATTTCATATTATCTAATTCGACCAAAGCTGCCTCCTGTTCGTTAAAGCTGCGGCTTCGGCGTGTCCTGCTCTCCGTTCTGCTGGAAGAGCTTCCGCCCGCAGCACTGCTTGAATTTTTTGCCGCTGCCGCAGGGGCAGGGATCATTCGGCATGATTTTCTTCTGCTCGTTGACAATCGGCGCCTTCCTGAGGCCGCCATTGTCTCTGTTCGTGCCCGTGATGACCGGGGTCCGGCTGCGCTCTAGCGCGTCCTGCCGCTCAATGCGGAGGTGGCAGAGCAAGCGAACCGTGTCGTCCTCAATACCGGCAATCATTTCCTCGAACATAGTATAAGCTTCCATCTTATACTCGACGAGTGGATCTCTCTGTCCGTAGGCCTGGAGACCAATGCCCTGGCGCAGCTGCTCCATGTCGTCGATGTGATTCATCCACTTCGCATCGATCGCGCGGAGCAGCACGACGCGCTCCACTTCGCGCGCATCCTCAGGCGTCGGAAACTCCTGCTCCTTCGCCTCATAGAACGCGAGCGCCTCCTTCTGCAGCTCGTCGAGCAGTTCCTTCTTCGTCATGCCGGTCCTGTCTTCCGTGTAGACCACAGGCTGCAGCGGAATGATTGAGAGCAGCAGGTGGTTCAGCTCCTGGTAGTCCCAGTCCTTTGCAGGCATGTCTTCGCCAATCGAACGGCTCACAGCGCGCTCAACCACATGCGACACCATATTGACAATGGTTGCGCGCATATTCTCGCCCTTTAAGACCTTCTCGCGCTCTGCATAGATGACTTCTCGCTGATCATTGTTGACCTCGTCATACTTTAAGAGCTGCTCGCGGATACCGTAGTTGTTGGTCTCAATTTTCATCTGCGCTTTCTCGATCGCGCTCGTGAGCATCTTGTGCTCAATGCGCTCGCCCTCCGGCACCCCGAGGGCATTGAACATGCCGATCAAGTGCTCGGAGCCAAAGAGACGCATCAGATCGTCCTCGAGGGAGATGTAGAAACAGGACGAACCCGGGTCGCCCTGACGTCCCGAACGGCCGCGCAGCTGGTTATCAATGCGGCGCGCCTCGTGGCGCTCAGTGCCAATCACGCGGAGACCGCCGAGTTTTCTGACCTCCGCCTGGAGCTCCTTCGACTTTTCTCGCGCCCGCTCATCCATCGCCGCGAACGCATCGGCATCGTAGTTCTCACTCTCGGGGTCGTACTTCTCTCTCTCTTCCTTCGGAAGTTCGTCAATCAGATCCTTCCGAATCGCATCGAGACTGCCGCCGAGCAGAATATCGGTACCGCGGCCTGCCATGTTCGTCGCGATCGTGACAGCGCCCTTCTTGCCGGCCTGCGCGATGATTGCCGCCTCTTTCTCGTGGTACTTTGCATTCAGGACTTCGTGCGGAATGCCCGCGCGCTTTAAGCGCTTTGAGAGCAGCTCAGAAGTCTCAATCGTAATCGTGCCGACAAGCAAGGGCTGTCCCGTCTCGTGGTGCTCGCGGATATCCTCGACAACTGCATTAAATTTCTCTTCCTTCGTCTTAAAGACCGCATCCGGTTCGTCGATTCTCTCAACCGGCGTATTTGTCGGGATCTCGATGACATCCATGCCGTAGGTATTCCGGAACTCCTTCTCCTCGGTCAGCGCCGTACCCGTCATGCCGGCCTTCTTCTTGAACTTGTTGAAGAAATTCTGGAAAGTGATCGTCGCGAGGGTCTTCGACTCCTGTCGCACATCCACATGCTCCTTTGCCTCAATCGCCTGGTGCAGGCCGTCTGAGAAACGTCTGCCCGGCATGATGCGACCCGTGAACTCATCGACAATCAGAACTTCCCCGTCCTTCACGACATAATCCTTGTCGCGGTGCATGAGCTCCTTTGCGCGGAGCGCTAAGATCACGCAGTGCTGAATCTCAAGATTCTCCGGATCCGAGAAGTTCTCGAGGCCAAAGAATTTCTCGACTTTCGCGACACCGTCCTCAGTGAGATTTACAACCTTATCCTTCTCATCCACCACATAGTCGCCGGTCTCGGTGATCTCCTCGCCCATGATGGCATTCATCTTCGTGAACTCGCCAGACGCCTCGCCGCGCTCTAACATGTTGGCAAGTGTCGTACAGGCGTCATAAATCTGTGTCGACTTGCCAGACTGGCCGGAGATGATGAGCGGCGTTCTTGCCTCATCAATTAATACCGAGTCTACCTCGTCGATGATGCAGTAGTCGAGATTCCGGAGCACCTGCTGGTTCTTATAGATGGCCATGTTGTCGCGCAGGTAGTCAAAGCCGAGCTCATTGTTCGTCACATAGGTGATGTCGCAGGCATAGGCTTTCTGTCTCTGCTCAGAATTCATCGAATTCGTGACCACACCGACCGTGAGGCCGAGAAAGCGGTGAATGCGTCCCATCCACTCCGCGTCACGGGAAGCGAGGTAGTCGTTGACCGTGACAATCAGGACG
>CALLVJ010000067.1 GCA_938010625.1 uncultured Stomatobaculum sp.
CCCTTCTTCCAGAACTGCAGCGAGATAGTTATTTTTCTCCTCCTCGAGCGCTCCGGCCGCCGTAATCGTGCCGGGTGTCACGACGCGGATCACTTCCCGCTTCACAAGTCCCTTTGCGAGCTTAGGATCCTCCATCTGCTCGGCGACCGCGACCTTATAACCCTTCTTCACAAGGCGGTTGATGTAGGAGTCGGCGGCATGAAACGGCACACCGCACATCGGCGCTCTCTCCTCGAGCCCGCACTCCTTGCCCGTCAGCGTGAGCTCAAGCTCCTTTGATGCAAGGCGCGCGTCCTCAAAGAACATCTCATAGAAATCGCCGAGGCGATAAAACAAAAGACAGTCCGGATAGGCCTTCTTGGTCTCCAGATAGTGCGTCATCATCGGCGAAAGCGCCACTTTAGCCCCTCCTCTCTCCCATGTAGTAAAAACCTCTGGATTCCGTAAGCGCGACCGGGACAAGTTGCCCGATTAAACTCTCATCGCCCGGGAAATGTACCATCAGGTTGTTTGAGAGCCGTCCGGTCACATAGCCCACGCGCTGTGGATTTACTTCCTCGACCAGGACAGGTTCCACCCTGCCCTCGCCGCGGTCGGCTGCCTTCGAGGCGAACTGCTGCACCAGTGCAATGAGCCGCTTCATGCGGTCTGCGACCACATCTTCCGGCACCTGATCCATAAACTCTGCGGCCGGCGTTCCGCTTCGCTTGGAATAGACAAAGGTAAAAGCAGCCTGGTAACCCGCGTGCGAAACAACCTCGAGTGTATCCTGAAAGTCCTCCTCGGTCTCGCCCGGAAAGCCCACAATAATATCCGTTGTGAGGCCGACCTCCGGGAGTTCCCGGTGAATTTTATCGACGAGCGCGAGATAGGACTCCTTCGTATAGCGGCGGTTCATGCGCTGCAAAATCTTACTGCTGCCAGACTGCAGCGGCAGGTGAATGTGACGGCAGATTTTTGGATTGCGCTTGATGACCTGAATCAGTTCATCTGACAAGTCCTTCGGATGCGGCGTCATAAAGCGGACGCGCTCTAAGCCCTCGACTGCACAGACCTTTTCGAGGAGCGAAGCAAAGCTCTCGCCGTTTGCAAGCCCCTTCCCATAGGAATTGACATTCTGCCCGAGCAGCATCACCTCTTTGACGCCGTCTGCAACGAGCGCCTTCACCTCGCGCACAATGTCCGCTGCCGCGCGGGACTGCTCCCTGCCGCGCACATAGGGGACAATGCAGTAGGTACAGAAATTGTTGCAGCCGTACATGATATTGACGCCGGACTTAAACCAGCTTTTCCGACGCACCGGCATGTGATCCCGAAATCCATTTCGCTCCTCCGCCGTGTCAAAAACGCGCTGGTTTTCGGCCTCAACCGCATAGAGAAGCTCTGGAAACTTCCAGATATTATGGGTTCCAAAGACCAGATCCACAAAGTTGTATTTCTTCTGAATCCGAAGTACCTCGTCCTTCTCCTGCATCATACAGCCGCAGATGCCAATCAGCATATCCGGATTCAATTTCTTGAAGTGCTTCACGATGCCGAGATGTCCGTAAAGCTTCTCATTGGCATTTTCCCGCACCGTGCAGGTATTAAAGAGGAGAATGTCAGCGTCCTCAGTCGGAATCTCCTCACAGCCAATTTCTGAGAGAATGCCAGAGAGCTTCTCCGAGTCGCGTGCATTCATCTGACAGCCCATCGTCGTGATGTGATAGTGCACAGGATGTCCGAGCCGCTTTTTCTTTTCTTCCATCGTATTCTTTAACTGCGCTACAAAGAGCGACTGCTTTTTGCTTTCCTCCATAGACCTAAGACCTTTCTGGCTTAATTCTAACATAACTTTATTATGTAAACTTATCTGTACAGAGAAGCTCTCTCAATAGAGCGGAGCATACTGACGCATGACTGCCTCGGCGACCTTGAGGCCGTCCATCGCCGCGCTCATAATGCCGCCGGCATAGCCCGCGCCTTCGCCGCAGGGATAAACCCCGCGCACATTTGCCTGAAAATCGCTGTCCCTGAAAATCCGGACCGGCGATGACGTGCGGCTCTCGACGCCGGATAAAATCACATCCGGCACGTCAAAGCCCTTAATCTGCCGTCCGAAGCGCGCCATGCCCTCGACAAAGGCAGTTTCTAACGGCGTATCGAGAATGCCGTTTAGCGCTGCGAACTGGTACTGCCCTGCAAAACAAGGCTGAATGCCGCCAAAGTCCTGGCTCTCTCGCTGCGTGAGAAAATCGCCGTAGAGCTGCACCGGGATTTTCCCCTGCCCCGCGAGAAAGGCGCGCCTCTCTAAATCT
>CALLVJ010000068.1 GCA_938010625.1 uncultured Stomatobaculum sp.
AAGATTCAAAGGAGACGAGACATCATTCAACTGTTTTGAAATTTTGACAGGCAAGGAGGTGTAAAAGAAAAGAAATATCACCTTAAACGTGGGGAAATCATACATATGTCAAGACATATACTGGATAACATACACAAACATTCGAATAATTTACAAATATTTTATAACATTATTGACAATTATATACATTTTGCTATAATAAATCCAAGGCCAAACCTAGGCACAGCGTTATACGATTCTCTTCAGCCTGATACTGCAAGGAAACAAGATTTGGGTCAAAAGGAGGAAATGTATGGAAGCTATTGGCAAATTTGTTGACTGGGCAAATGGTTATATCTGGGGTATTGGGATGCTGATTTTGATTGTTGGCTCAGGGCTTTATCTAAGCATTGGCATGGGTTTCTTTCAGTTCAGGCATTTCAAAGACATGTGGAGTCGAATTATTGACAAGAAGGATTCTGACAGTGGGATCTCTTCGTTTGCCTCCTTTTGTACGACGATGGCGATGCGCATTGGAACTGGAAATGTGGCGGGCGTTGCGGTGGCGCTTTATAAAGGAGGCCCCGGCGCATTGTTCTGGATGGTGCTGGCAGGCATGACGAACTCTGCAGTGTGTTTTGCGGAGTGCACAGAGGCAGTTATATTCAAGACAAAAATTGATGGGCAGTATCGTGGCGGTGGAACCTACTCCGCTGAACGGGGACTTGGATGGAAGGCTTATGGCGCATTCATGGCAGCGGTCATTATGATCGGCACTGGCGCGTTCATGCCGGCAGCGGCGACTTACACAATTTGTGATGGCTTTGAACACGCGCTTCATGTTCCGGTTATTGTTTCTGCAGCGGTAATTGCAGTAGTCATGGCAGTCGTAGTAATTGGCGGTGTCAAGCGAATCAGTCAGGTTGCAGCGACCATCGTGCCTTTTATGACGGTGATATATCTCGCCTGCACAGTGATCATTCTCGCAATGAACATTACCCGTATTCCGGCGGCAGTCTCCCTGATCCTCCGGTGTGCATTCAGCAAACAGGCACTGATGGGAGGTGGGCTCGGCATTGCAATTCAGCAGGGCGTTAAGCGCGGTACGTTTTCGAGTGCCTCCGGGATGGGCGAGGCTTCTCCGACAGCTGCAGCAGCAGAGACGAGTCATCCGGTCAAGCAGGGCATGGCAAATGCGGCGGGGGTATGGCTCGACACTGTTATCGTATGTACAGCCTCCGGAATCATGATGGTTCTGACCGGGTGTTATAACACACAGTTCGGCTACATTGGCGGTGAGAGGTTCCCGGCGCTCCAAGAGCAACTAATTACACTTGCAGCAGAAAATTACAGCGGCGTCAAATTTGTGCAGATCGCAGTCTCAACTGTTATGGGTTCTGCAGCACCGCTTTTCATCGCAGTAATGCTGGCACTTTTCTCCTTTACCTGCCTGATCAGTTACTATTATGAGGCGGAGACTGGAATGATCTATCTTTTTCAGGGAAATGGAAAGGAGAAACTCCGCAGGACGGCGACATGGATACTCAGATTTGGTATGCCTGTTCTGATTTTCATCTGGGGAAATATTGAAAACAGTCTCGCATGGAATATTTCTGATCTCGCGCTCGGTTTCACGACCTGGGTCAATATGCTTGTGGTTCTGCTTCTGTCTCCGAAGTGCTTTGCAGCCTACAGGGACTACGAAGAGCAGATGGCGGCAAAGAAGGATCCGTTTTGGGATCCGCGGAAATTTGACTGGAAAGGTATAGATAAAGAGTTGTGGATGAATATCAATAAAAGTTATATTGAGGCAGAGTTAAAATAATGTTTCTGCTGTGGTATATCGGCTGATATAAGGGAAAAAGTGCCGCCGGATAACAGCGGCACTTCTGCTCTGATGTGAAACTAAGGGCATGTGATTCTGATTTGTGGAAATCTGAAATCAGTAGGAAAGTTGGCTGTCTTGCAATAAACTGTGGCTCTGGTTGAAGAGGGGGCGGAGGGACTTGACGGAACCAATCATCTTTAATATTCAGAAGTTTTCTGTGCGCGATGGAGATGGGATACGGACAACCGTATTCTTTAAGGGCTGTCCTCTGCGCTGCCGCTGGTGTCATAATCCGGAGAGCCAGCTGTACGAAAAAGAGCTGGTGTTTCGTCGCGATAAATGTACGGCCTGCGGGCGCTGCGTCCCGGTATGTTCAAGACACTGTAATGTATTGGACGTTCATGGTCCGGAGCTTCGCTTTGACCGTTCTACTTGCGCGACCTGTGGAAACTGTGAGGAAGCATGTCTTGTCGCTGCGCGTGAGATCTGTGGCAGAAGCTATGCCGTGGATGAGCTGATCAAAAAGGTTATGCGGGACAAGCTCTTTTATGACCAATCCGGCGGAGGAGTAACTCTCTCCGGCGGAGAAGTGATGGCGCAGAATATGGACTATGTGGAGGAACTGTGCAGGCGGCTGTATGAGCAGGGCATACGGGTGTATATTGACACCAGTGGTTATTGTCCTTATGAAAATCTGGAACGCGTGTTGCCTTACACCGATATTTTTCTCTATGATATCAAAGCTATGGATCCAGAGCTGCACAGTAGATTTACTGGCGTAGATAATGCGTTGATCCTTGAGAGTTTGAAGCGTCTTAGCGATGATGGGGCGGGTCTCTATATCCGTATTCCTACAGTGGGAGGCGTCAATGCGGACGATGATTTTATGACTGCATTGATTGATTTTTTGAGACAGAACGAGATACGCGTGAAGGAAATCAGTCTTTTATCCTATCATGATTTGGGAAAGGGCAAATATGCAAATCTGGATCGCGGTTATGATGAGAATCTCATGTGGACACCGACGTCAGCGGAGGTAGAACACTTTAAGACCCTGTTTGAGTAGGCAGGTTATGAGCGAATAGCAATAGGA
>CALLVJ010000069.1 GCA_938010625.1 uncultured Stomatobaculum sp.
GCGTTCCTTCGGTGCTTTGCTGCGCCATTGATTTACAGTTTTTCGACTTCTTCTTCGCTGAGCCCGCCAAACACTGGCTGATTTTGCACGGAACTTGTATAGAAACGGCCGACCGCCTCGTGGAGCCGTCTCGTCTCCTCGGTGTCCAGCTTGACATTCCGCTCCTCTACCATGCCATTCATCGCACTGAGCTCATAGAAAAACTCTTTCAGCTCATCGAAGTAGGCCTCCGAGAAGGTCTCCGCACCGCCGCCCACGCGCTTCTCCCAGATTTCCTTTCCGTAGACAGACTCTGTCTCCTGTCTCGCGGACGCGATGACCAGCAGCAACTGATTCTCGGAATAGGGCAGAGCTGTACTCTCCGCTGTCTTCTCTTCCTTTTTCCCGCAGGCTGTAAACAGAAGACAGCACAACATGACAAGAAGCAGGGTGAGGATTTTCCCACCCCGCTTCCGCGCCTGCCTCGTTCTCTCTCTCGTCAATCTCGTATCCATCCTCCTCAGCGGTATAGACCGTACTCCGCGATGAGCGCCACCAGAATACCGACCAGAACGCCTGCGGCGACCTGCAGCGGTGTATGTCCCACCAGTTCCTTGAGTTTGACCGGCAGTAAATCCGGATCCTCCATTTTCCAGAAATCAGTTTCCATCATCTTGTTCAGAAGTTTTGACTGCTTTCCGGTCTCCTGGCGGACACCGATTGCATCTGTCATCACAATCATCGCGAGGATAAAACTCACAGCAAATTCAAACGAGCTGGCACCGTAGCAATAGCCCGCGCTGGTCGCAAGTGCTGAAACAGTCGCACTGTGTGAACTCGGCATTCCACCGTTCCCAAGGAGCCGCTCAAACTTCACTCTCCCCGTCGACCAGAATTCCAGCAGGAATTTGACGAGCTGTGCCGCAAAAAACGCGATGACCGCGCTCATCAGCACCTGATTTTCCCGCAACTGATGAAATATACTCATGAACCCCTTTCTTTATCCGTCCGCACACTCAGCGGCCAATGAGCCAGTCGTAGAGCTCCTGGTACTTGAGCGCCGACTGCTGCCAGGAATAGTCCGCCTGCATAGCCCGATCCACAATGTGGTTCCAGTCGCGCCGTCTTTCACCGTAAATTCGCTTTGCATAGCGGATGCAGTCGAGCATCTCGTGCGCATTGTAATTGGCGAAGCAGAAGCCAGTTCCGGTATCTGCAAATTCATTATACGCCTCGACCGTATCTTTGAGGCCACCGGTCTCGCGGACAATGGGCAGCGTCCCGTAGTGCAGCGCAATCATCTGTGAGAGCCCGCAGGGTTCAAAGAGCGAGGGCATCAGATAGGCGTCGGCGCCCGCATAAATCGCATGGGCCACATCATCCGAGTAGTAAATCTGCGCCGAGAGTTTGTCGTGATACTTCCAGTCATAGTAGCGAAACAAATTCTCATAGCGCTCTTCGCCTGTGCCGAGAATTACAAACTGGATGTCTTCCTGACAGAGCTCCTCAATGACGCCCTGAATCAGATCAAAGCCCTTTTGGTCTGTGAGGCGGGACACAATGCCGAGCACAAACTTCTTCTCATCCACCGGCAGGCCGAGGCGCTCCTGCAGTGCAGTTTTATTCTTCTTTTTCTCGTGGCGGAACGTTTTCAGGTCATACTGCCTGGCAATCTTGGGATCTGTCGCCGGATCAAACTCGCGGTAGTCAATTCCATTCACAATGCCTCGGAGGGAGTTGCGCCGCGCCCGCATGAGGCCGTCCAGTCCCTCGCCGTAAAATGGCGTCTGAATCTCCTCCGCATAAGTCTGACTTACAGTCGTGATTGCATCGGCATAGACAATGCCGCCTTTCAAAAAGTTTCCGTTTTTGTAGGCTTCGAGTTTGTCCGGCGTAAAGAAGTATTCCGAGAGACCAGTAATTCGCTCGATTGTCTTCACATCCCAGATGCCCTGAAACTTCAGATTGTGAATCGTCATCACAGACTTGATGCTCCGGAAGAACTCGCCCCCCGCAAAGCGCTCTTTTAAGTAAACTGGAATCAGACCAGTCTGCCAGTCGTGACAGTGAATCACATCCGGGTGGAAGTCAAGGAGCGGGAGCGCTGAGAGAGCAGCGCGCGAGAAGAAGGCAAACTTCTCGAGATCATAGAGCCAGTCGCCATAAGGGCGAGCGCCGCCGAAATAGCCCTCGTTGTCAATAAAATAAAAGGTGACGCCGTCTTCTACCAGCTTTAGGACGCCGACGTAGCGATCGGCGCCGTTAAAATTCATATAGAAATGGGTCACATATTCCATCCGGTTCCGGAATCCCTCCGGAATGCAGAGATATTTGGGCAGCACGACGCGCACATCAAAGTATCTCCGGTCGAAACAGGCCGGCAGGGATCCGGCGACATCAGCGAGCCCTCCGGTCTTGATGAAGGGAACCGCTTCCGAAGCAACAAACAAGATGTTCTTCATCTCATTTCTTCCTTTCTTTTCTCTGCAAGTTGTTTCATTTCCTCTGCAGTCTTCAGGACACCCGCAGTGATCTCGGCGCCTCCAATCAGCCGTCCCAGTTCCAGGTAGAGCGCCTTTCCTGTAATTTCCTGAATCTCTGTCTCTGTCTTGCTGCCATCTGTCTCCTTTGCAATCAGGTAATGGTGATCTGCCATTGCCGCGAGCTGCGGGAGGTGAGTGATACAGAGCACCTGTCTCGTGCGGCTGATTTCCATCAGCTTCTCCGAGACCAGCTGTGCCGTTCTGCCGCTGATGCCGGCATCAATCTCGTCAAAAATCAAGGTCTCCACCTGATCTTTTGCTGCGAGCACGGTCTGCAGGGCGAGCATGACGCGAGACAATTCGCCGCCGCTCGCAATCTGGCGGAGCGGCTTGATTTCCTCGCCCGGATTGGTCCGGATATAAAATTCAGCGCTCTCACTGCCATTCTCCCCGAACTCGGAGAGAGCGGTAAAACGGACTTCAAAGCGCGCGCCCTTGAAATTCAGCGCTGCAAGTTCGGTCTCTACCCGCGCTGCCAGGCTTTCTGCTGCCTGCCGCCGGAAGTCCTGCAGCGCTGCCGCCGCCGCGCGCAGGGTCTGCAGCGCAGTCGCCTTCTGCCGCTTCACGGTCTCGGCGCTCTGTAAGTGTGTAGTAATCGCAGCGGCGCGCGCTTCTTTTTCGACCAGCAGCTTTAACAGCCCTGCCTCATCGCAGTCATACTTTGCCTCAAGATGGCGAATCCGATCCAGCCGTTCGCCGAGGCGGGTCACCATCTCCGGATCGCTCTCGATCTTCTCCTGTTCCGTGCGCACAGCCCCGACCGCATCCTGTAGGAGGGCGTCCAGTTCCGTCAACTGCCCCTCAAGGACTTTGAGCGAGGGCGCATAGCGCACTACATCGCGCACGGCGCGAATCGCCTCCGAAACTGCATCGGTCTGCAGAGCAGTCTCTGCTGCAGCGAGCGCCTCTTCCAGACGCGCGGCGTGTGCAGCGCGCGCGTAAGCCTCAGAGAGCTCTGCCTCTTCCCCAGGATGTATCTCACTCTCCGAGAGCTCCTGGATTTCAAAGGCGAGCAGATCGGCCTCGCGGAGCAGAGCCGCGCGGTCGGCGCTCTCCTGCTCCTCACGGAGCAAGCTCTTGTACTGCCGATAAGCGGCTGCATAGGCCTCCTTCGCCGCATTTCCCGCGTCCGGCAACAGCTCGTCGAGCAGCTTGCCGTGCATCTCGGTCGAGAACAGCGTCTGCACTTCGTGCTGGCCGTGAATGTCAATGAGCAGCGCAGCGAGTTCTCTCAGCTGCCGCGCTGTAGCTGCCTCTCCGTTGATCCGAGATATGCTCCGGGTCTTCTGGATTTTCCGGCTCACAATGACGCTGCCGTCCGCCTCGGGCACAATCGAGAGCGACTTTAGACGCTCTCGGAGCTCTTTTCGCTGCACTGAAAAAATGAGCTCCAAATAGGCAGCCTCTTCCCCGCTCCGTATCATGTCCCGCCCAGTCTTTGCGCCGAGCAGCGCAGCAATCGAGTCAATCAGAATGGATTTCCCGGCGCCTGTCTCACCGGAGAGCACTGTGAAGCCTGTTTCAAACGAGAGGCTCGCCTCCCGGATCAGTGCAAAGTTCTTCACCCGCAATCCCAGCAGCATGGTTCACCTCAGCCCAGAAGCATTTTTCTGACCTGCTCCATGAGAAGCAAGGTATCGTCCGTGGAGCGCGTCGCACAAAATACCGTATCGTCACCCGCCACACAGCCCACAATCTCATGGATGTGCATGGCATCCAGCGAAGCCGCCACTGCCATGGCCATGCCGGAGACAGTCTTCACCACCAGGATGTTCTGGGCTCTGTCCATGCCCTGATAGCTGTCCCTGAGAATGCGGACATATTTTTCAATCTTCGGATCTTCATTCTGCATGACCGTATAGTGCTGCTTCCCGCTGTCTGTCGCCACCTTGGTGAGACGCATCTCTCGGATGTCGCGGGATACCGTGGCCTGCGTCACGCGAAATCCGGCATTGCGCAGTTCTTCGACCAGATCCTCCTGCGTCTCAATTTCCTTCTTTCCAATCAACTCGACAATCTTTGAATGTCTCTCCAGCTTCATCTGTCGCCCCCTCTCACAGTGCCGCCATTTTACTGCGCAGCTGTGCCAAAAAGCTCTCCCCCCCAATGCAGACCACCGGCGTGGTCAGTTGGCTCTCCGAGATGCGCACCAAATCGCCGCCGAGCAGTTCTTCGGTCGCAGCACCGTCAAAATCGGCGCTCTGAATGCCCCGCTCCTCTGCCGGAATGCAGACCTCAAGCACATCTTCTGCGCGCAGCACAATGCTCGCGCGATACAGCGAGTGCGGACAAATCGGCGTCAGCACCGTCATACGCGCGACCGGATCAACGATGGGTCCTCCGGCGCTCAAGTTATAGGCCGTGGAACCTGTTGGTGTTGAGATAATAATACCATCTGCTTTATATTCATTCAAGAAAGCGCCGTTCACATAGACCCGGAAATGCACCGGACCGGCGCTCGTTTTTCGTGAGACAACGATCTCATTGAGCGCGAGCCACTTGTGATCGCGCGGGCTTTCGTGCCCATTCCGGATGACCTGCCCCGTGAGCATCATCCGCTCCTCAATCACATAGTCGTCCTCAATCAGCTTTTGGAGGACATTGGGAATCTCCTCGTCGCTGCTCGCGATCGTGAGATAGCCCATGTGACCGAGATTGATGCCGGCGAGCGGCACGCCGCTCCCTGCAAGTCCCCGCGCCGCGCGGATCAGTGTTCCATCGCCGCCAAGCGTCAACACGCAATCGTAATCTGCACGCTTGACGCTAAGTATATCATGTTCTTCCACGTCAACACGCTCTGCACCGAGAAAAAGAAGCTGCTCCCGGATTGCAGCAGCCTTCTCATCGGCACATTCTTTCCCGCGATTCAAAAAGAGCAGAAATCGTCTCATTCCCTTCCTCCTGCCAGAGTGCCATGGGCTGCGGCTACAATGCTGCGCGCGGTCTCTGTGGTCACACTTTCCTCTCCGGTTCCTTCTTCCGGCATCGCGGCGAGCCAGATCAGATATTCGATGTTGCCCTCCGGCCCGCGAATCGGCGAGAAGCTGAGCTCCCGAGGCACAAAGTGTGCGGCAGCTGCATAGCCGAGCACCTTCTCAATGACCTCGAGATGCACCTTCGGCTCCCGCACAACGCCGTGTTTTCCCACCTGCGCTCTCCCCGCCTCAAACTGGGGTTTGATGAGAGCGACCACCTCGCCCGCCGGGGCGAGCAGCGCGCGCACAACCGGCAGCACTTTCTCAAGCGAGATAAACGAGACATCAATCGAGGAAAAAGCTATTTCCTCCGGTACCTCCTGCCGCGTCGCATAGCGGATATTGGTCTTTTCAAGACAAATGACGCGCGGATCGTTCCGAAGCTTCCAGTCGAGCTGCCCGTGTCCCACATCGACCGCATAGACCTTTGAAGCCCCGTTCTGCAGCATACAGTCCGTGAACCCGCCGGTCGAAGCGCCGACATCCATGCAGATTTTGCCTGTGAGCGAGAGAGGAAACTCTTTCAGCGCCTTTTCGAGTTTCAGGCCGCCGCGGCTCACATAGGGCAGGCGGTTGCCGCGCACCTCGATTGTGACTTCCGGTGGAAAATTCTGTCCTGCCTTGTCCTCTCGCTGCCCGTCCACATATACCACGCCGGCCATGATCAGCGTCTTCGCTTTTTCACGGCTCTCTGCGAGGCCACGCGCCGTCATCAGAACGTCGAGTCTCTCTTTCATTCTGCCCTTCTCCTGCTCACCAGTGATACTTGTCCCGCAACACACGGACAATCGAATCCGAATCAATGCCGAGATGCTGCCGGAGCACCGACACATCGCCGTGTTCCACATAGGCATCCGGCAGCGCAATGTGCGTCACCGAGAACTCCCTCTCATGCGCGGAAGCCCAGTCTGCAACTTCAAGGCCAAAGCCGCCTCGCAACACATTTTCCTCGAGCGTCACAAAATTCTGATGGGTCTCCCCGAGTTCCTCAAGGAGTTTCCGGTCAATCGGCTTTGCAAAACGCATGTTGACAAGCGTACACGGCTGCCCGAGCGCCTTCAACTTTTCTCTGAC
>CALLVJ010000070.1 GCA_938010625.1 uncultured Stomatobaculum sp.
AGAACCATGGTGCTGCCAAAAACGCACATATCTCTCGAAAATCACAGAATTGAAGGTGAATGATAGCATTTACCAGAAGAGCAATTTCAGCTTTTCGATGGGCGAGCGCGATTATGTGCTTCACAGTGACAGCTATGGCAGAAATGATGGATTGAAGCTTGGCGCTGGAGCGTTGAAGACAGGTGAAAACCAGATTTCAGTGAAGGCAGAGGGCTATGCTGAAAAGCAGTTCACGGTGCAGAACGGCAGTAGCACGCCTGACTCCCCGGTGACACCGGAAGAACCTGCCAAGAAGGCTGTTCCGACCGGCGCAGAGGTAGAGAAGATCTCACCGCGCCAGGGCTATGACAGCGGCACCAAGGATGTCTATGATGTCACCTTCACAGGGCTCGACACAGAGGCGCTGGATCAGTATCTCCGCGCGAAAATCACGAAGCTCACGGTGAATGGCAAGCCCTACCGCGCGGCACAGAGCAAGAGCTATCTCTTCTCGATGGACGACAGCTTCGTGACGCTGTTTGACAGACAGTACAGGCGAAATGGCGTGCGGCTCTCAGCAAATGCTATGACGGAGACAAGCAATGAGGTGGTGCTTGAGGTCGAGGGTTATGAGACCTTCCACTTCACGGTGGAGCGCAGAGAGGCACCGGCGGAGGAAACCGGCAAGGCAGTGCCGACCGGCGCAGAGATCGAAAAACTAGTGCCACAGCCAGGCTATGACAGTGGCACAAAGCCTGCCTATGCGCTCAGCTTTGCGGGCCTTGAGGCCAATGCGCTTGATGCCTGGCTTCGCAGCGACAGCCTCGATATCAGTGTGAACGGCAAGAAGGTGAGAAGTACATACAGGAGTTACATCTATCAAATGGATGACAGCTATGCCTTTGAGCTGTCGCAGTACAAGCGAAAGAGCATTTTACTGAGCGGCAATCTTTTTGCGAGCGGCAGCAATGAAGTGACTGTCAAAGCGGACGGCTATCAGCTCGGAAGTTTTACAGTAGAAGTTGAGTAAAAGAAAAACGAAAGAAGAGCAGAAGGGGCAGCGCATGGCGCTGTCCCTTCTTTGCTTGTTAGAAAGTCTGGAATATGAGATGATAGAGCTATCAGAACAGATAGCGTCGGAGGGAAGAACATGCAGAATAAAGAGGAAGAAGGCAAGCAGTTGCTTGGCAGCAAGGCTTGGCAACTGCTCCGCAGAAGGGCGCTGGGGTATGCCGTGCCTGCTTTTTTTGTCCTTGACCGGAATTTCTTTTTTCGCTTTCTGGGAGAGCGTCGGGGGCGCTATGAGGAGTTGCTCAGGCATCCCAATGCAGAGACAGGCGCAGCCATTTCAGCGTTGTTCGCGGAATGTGAGTTTACCGCGGAAGATGCTGCGGGGCTCCTTGCGAAGCTCGCAACAGCTGTGCCGCAGGCAGAGAGCTTTGCGGTGCGGAGCAGCTTGATTTTACGCGGCGAGGAGCGGCACAGCTTTGAAGGGGTATTTCAGAGCTTTTTGCATGTGCCGCGTGGCGAGGAGATTCTTGTGGCGGTAAAAAACTGCTATCTCTCCTGCTTTTCAGAGCGTGCGACCAGATATATGCTGCAATATGGGCTCTTTGACGAGAGCATGGCGGTTGCTGTAATCCTGCAAGAGATGATTGCGCCCGTGCAGAACTTTGTGATTTATACGACCAATCCGGACAGCGGCAATCCAGAAGAGCTGCTCGCAGTCTATGAGGACGCCGCTGGACAGCAGCGAACGGCATTGAGCACAGATGGACGGATACTTCGGAGTACAGCGGAGAGCGCGCCGGAAGAAGAGGACGAGGTGTTGTTCGTGCGTCTTGCCACACTCGCAGGAGAACTCGAAAAAGACAATGCACCGCAGACAGCGAGGCGCTTTGAATTTGTCGAGGGAAAGAGCGGCGGGCTCTGGCTCGTGCAGGAGAGTGAGATGGCAGTGTACCGTCACCTGGACAAGCGACAGCCGTATTTCTTTTTGGAAGCTGCATCGCGAGATGGCAGGGCAGGCGCGCTGCTCACGCCACTCGGCTTTGATTTACTGCAGGGACTTTATCAGAAGGCAGGTCGCAGCACAGTTCTGTTTGAAGGACGGCTCTATATGCGGCGAGAGGGCAGGGCAGAAGAAGACAGGGAGATCTCGCAGACGGCAGAACACTTACAACGTCTGCCGCAGCACTATGTGATCTCACGCTATTTGCAGCAGGCAGAACAGGAGACACAGACGCAAGAGAACAACTCGCTCACTGCCGCAGAGCGCTGGCAGGCCATTGAGACAGCGAGTGCTGCGCTCGTTGAACTGGGGCGACATGCTGCAGAGGCAGAAGACAGTGCGAAGTGCTGTTATGAGGAGCTTTTGCGAGAACTCCGTGCGCGACAGGCGGAACATCCCGAAGGGCTTTTGAACGCTGCGCTCATGGCGCAGGGAGGCATGAAGAGCGCTGCTTTTGTGCAGGCGTTGAGCGCTCTGCTTCGCACCGTCCAGGAGAGCAGTGATTTGCGCGCACTCTTTGCGATACATACGGAACAGGAACTGGAGGGCATCTGCTGGCGACTCCGTGCGGAAGAGGGAAAGGCACAGAGCGAACGCAGTGTCTTTGCAACCGAGCTGTACCGCTTTTTGGAACAGTTTGGCGCCTATGGTGCGGCAGATTATGTTCTGGAGAGGGAGAGTCTCCGGCAGAATCCACAGCCGCTCTTCCGCTTTTTGAAACAGTATGCCAGTGCCGAGCCGGTGCAAATCCGCACGGAACAGCGGGCAGTCAGCGAACAAGTACAGGAAGAATTGATACGACAACTCGGCTTTTTCGGCGGACTCTGGGGAAAGCGCCTGCTACAGGAACTGGTCTTTTTCATTCGCGCCCGTGAAAATCTGGATTTTCTTGCGCAGCAGCGCGTGGATCAGCTTCGTCGTAAAGTCCGGCAGCTTGGAGAGCAGCTGGTGCGGCTGGGAGAGCTCGCCGAGGTGCAGGATTTATTTTACATCCGTCGGGAGGAGCTGGGGCGTGCTTTCACAGGAGAGGTAGAGAGCGCGGCTTTTTTCCGGAATATGCAGTCCAGAATCAATGAGAGAAAGCGCGAACAGGAGAGGAATGCTGCGCTGCCGCGCTGCCAGCAACTCTGCTGCTTTGGCGCACTCACAAGAGAAAACATGACCGTGATACGACAGGCAGGCGGACTGCATGCAGAGAAAAGAACTGGCGGGACAGCAACAGAGGCGGGGGGGGCCATTGCTGAGGGCGAGGCTGGCTTCTTTGATGGTGAGACGCTGCCGCGCCGAAGTGGAACCGTGCTGTTTGCGCCGCGTTTTTCAGAACAGCTTCTGCCGCTCTTTGCCGTGAGCCGTGGACTTGTCCTCGGCGAGGGCAGTATCTGGTTCCATGAAGCAGTGCTCGCGCGCGAGCTTGGAATCCTCACGCTGCTCGGATTACCCAGTCTGTTTGAAGCTGCACGCGAGGGCGAGTGGGTGAGAGCCGATGGCAGAAACGGAAGCTTGGAGCGTTTTTCTAAAGGGCAGGCGGAGACCATTGAAGAAGTGGAAGTCTGATCGTGTCAAGAAATGTCCGCAAAAATCATCCAAGTCATGTCGAAATGGTTAAGCGACTTCCTTCGGCAACAAGATTGACAAGGAGTATTCTTTGATATATGTTTTGGATATTGCCCGATCTTCTGCGTATTCTATCAGATGGGCTGCCATGAAATGAACATATGAGAATTCTTGATTCAGCTATTCTATTATGTTACTGAATGAAATTTTCTCTTGTCCAGCACAGGATGGCCGTAGCACACAAGCTCATTTTCCAGAGATTTGGCTGTCTATGGATATGGATGAATTTCATAGAGAAAATGGAAATGCTTGACGACTGGAAGGATAACGATGGAATATAAAATAGCGGTTACCGATAAAACCGGATTAGCTGACGCACCATTAGAAATAGATATCAGCACCTGTATTCCGTTTCAAGAAGTATGTGTGAGATTAAATGTCTCAGATTACTATTGCATAAATTCCCCGTTAGATTGTTCAACTAAAACCAAATGGATGTCTGAAGCAACTTTCGTAACAGACGGTCAAGGAAATGCTTCTGTCTCAAGATCTCCTTCTATCAGCGGAGATTATTTAGGTGTCAATGGGATGGGACTTTTTGAAAGTCTACACTACTCAAAAATGATATCTTCTAAGAGATGCTTGTCATTAGATGATTTACCTCTATATGATTATTTTAATGCGAAAATATCCCTATGGATTAGAGGAAGGAAAGTTACTGCAACAACGATTAAACGATATTTTAAGGATCCAAATGTAGAATATAAGAATATAGTAAGACCTAACTGGCTGGGGAGAATTTTTTATAGAAACACAGATGATAAAGCTCCCTGCATTATTGTCCTGAGTGGCAGTGATGGCGGATTAGAGAAATCCCAAAATATCGCTATGTTATTGGCCTCCAGAGGTTATGTGACTTTGGCAATGAGCTACTTTGGAATGAATGGCCAAACGCCATAGATAGTAAAAATTCAGCCATTCAAATTGCAAAGGCTATTCCTGCAGAGAATGCTTCAATATATTTTACGACTTATTTAGGACACATGAACACTGTAAGTTATCAGCCCAACTTGCGATATGGCTCAAAGAATCTAAAAAGTCTTCATGATGAGATAAGGGAAAGTTGGTCTAAAACCATATCACACTTCAATAAAACCTTGTAGTTCTTTGCGTTTTGCAAGCGCGCTTTTCAGGCTAAGAGAACAAAAAGAGTTGGTGCTAAATTCGCATAGAAGAGAGATCTGCAGCGCAGGTCTCTCTTCTGGTTAGCTCTATATATTATATAGTAGAAGCGTTTTTTCAGGCTGGAGCAATTGCTTTCTGTATCGTCACTGTGAAAGTCTGCGGAGAATGTGATCCACATATTCGTTGGTTCCAGCTGTCCCGCCGAGATCTGCGGTGAGATATAGTCCTTCTTTCAGGACATTGTCCACGGCTGTGCGGATTCTGGCAGCGCAGTCACCATCTCCCAGATATTCCAGAAGCATGCAGGCTGCCCAGCAGAGCGCGGTGGGATTGGCTTTGTTCTGCCCCGCAATATCCGGTGCGCTTCCGTGAACTGCCTCAAACATAGCGTAGCCGTCGCCGATATTGGCAGAGGGGACTAGTCCAAGACCGCCGATCAAACCAGCGCCCAGATCGGAGAGGATATCGCCGAAGAGATTTTCCATCACCATGACATCAAACTGTTCCGGACGCATGACCATTTGCATGCAGCAGTTGTCCACGATTTTATCGTCTGCGATAATTTCTGGATATTCTTTGGAGATTTTCCGGAATTCGGATAGAATCATGCCCTCTGAGAGCTTGATGATATTTGCCTTGTGTACGCAAGTTACCTTTTTGCGTTTGTGCGCTCTGGCATATCCGAAGGCTGCGCGGATAATGCGTTGCACAGCCGGCCGTGTTGTGAGACGGATGGCGTGTACGGTGTTTTCATCGAGCTGCTGTTCGAGACCGGCATACATACCCTCTGTATTCTCACGAAAAATGACTAGATCTACATTTGGATAAGGCGTTTTGACTGCGACATTCGACTTAATTGGGCGAATGTTTGCGTAGAGTTGGTATTTTTTGCGCAGGCGCACGTTCAAAGAGCGGAATCCCTTGCCCACGGGGGTCGTAATGGGCGCTTTCAGCAGAACTCGATTCTTTTCAAAGGATGCGTAAGCGCGTGCGGGGATCAATTCACCGTTTCGCTTCCATTCAGCTTCTCCGACCTCGAAAATTTCATAGTCGAGCGGAGCGTTGGCTGCCTTTAGAATTTTCAGAACAGCATCAGTAAGTTCAGGACCGATTCCGTCTCCGCGAAATACCGTAATGGTTTTCCTCATTTATTTCTTCCTCCGTTTTCATTATTTTCAGCAGCGAATGCAATCACAGGATGAACGCCAGCACAAAATTGTAAAGCGCACACACAGCCACACTAATCGGAACAGCCACCAGCAGCATTCGG